>JAZUOE010000060.1:0-11316 GCA_045604505.1 Ruminiclostridium sp.
GAAATCGGTAGATTTTTATGAAAAGTTTCTCAATATAAAGGTAGGGGACCGCTGTATAAGTGGAAATAAGTTTGTTGAATTTTATTTTGATAACAAATGTATTTCACTGATGAACGAAAATAATCTTATTGGACATTGTACAGATTTGAATAGTCCATATAAATTTGTTCAGAACTATTGGGTTGAGGATTTGCTGACGGAATATGAGCGTGTAAAGAAATTGAACATAGGTCCAGTTACGGAAATTCGTGAGGCTTATTCTACATATAAATATTTTCATCTTACTGATCCTGACAATAATATTATTGAAGTAACAGGTGGATATCATATCTGTCAGAGCTGTGGAATGGCAATGCATGATAATGATTATGGCAAAAATGCAGATGAAAGTAAGAACGAAGATTACTGTAAGTATTGCTACCCTAATGGCAGTTTTAATAAAGATGAAACTATGGAAGAAATGATTGAAAGCTGTATACCGTTTTATATCGGAGAGCAGTTTAAAAATGAACAGGAAGTGCGTGAATATTTGGCTAAACTTTATCCTAATCTTAAAAGGTGGAAGAAATAATTTTTATATAAAAAGTCGGTACAATCTTTTTAGACTGTACCGATTTCTTATTTAATTTACTGTAAGCTGTGATTTAAGTTCATTAACAACTTCCTGAACCTTTGCCGCTGTTTCATCAACAGAGGGCTTATAAGAGAAACTCTTATCTCTTGCTGTAATTTCACAGCAGTTATCCTTTAAATTTCTAGGGCTTACAATTACTCTTACAGGGCAACCGAGAAGGTCAGCGTCAGAGAACATAACACCTGCACTTACACTTGCTCTATCATCATAGATTACTTCAATTCCCATTGCTGTTAGCTTTTTATAAAGTTCATCAGCAGTCTTTTTAACTTCGGGGTCATCAGCACGAACAGCACAGATATGAACTTCCCAAGGAGCAATTGAAATAGGCCAAATAGGACCGTAATCATCATGTTTTGCCTCACAAACAGATGCTGCAAGACGACCAACACCGATACCGTAGCAACCCATAATGGGGTTATGGCTCTGACCCTGTGCGTCAAGATATGTCATGCCCATTGATTTTGTGTACTTTGTGCCAAGCTGGAAGATATTACCAACCTCAATACCTCTTGAAATATTGATTGAGGGCTTTTTACAGCAAGGACAAATGCCGCCTTCAGCAATTTTAGCAAAGTCGCTGTATTCAGCGTCAGGACAATCACGTTCAACATCAAGACCTGTGTAGTGATATTCGGGCTTGTTGCCGCCGCAGGAGAGGTTATTGGTATTTTTAAGAGAGTTATCGAGAAGAACACGGCAGTTTTCAGTAATTCCAACAGGTCCGATATAACCTGCAAAAAGTCCGCTTTCTTCAGTGATTACAGCGGGGTGAATATCAAAACCGAGATAATTTCTAAGCTTTGTTTCATTTACGTCAAGGTCACCGCGAATGAAAACAACAATATAGCTGTCATCTTCATTTTTCTGATATACAACAGCCTTACAGCTCTTTTCTGTAGGTGTCTTAAGAAATTCGCAGACATCTTCAATTGTATGAATGTCAGGAGTGTGTACAAGCTCAAGTGCAGCAGAAACATCGTCCTTAGTGTTGTTGATAATGCTTTCTGCAGCTTCCATATTTGCTCTGTATCCACATTCGGGACAGATAGCGATACTATCCTCACCGACAGGGGTAAGGAGCATAAATTCATGTGAAATGCTGCCGCCCATCATACCTGAGTCAGACTGAACTGAGATTACTTCAGGCACACCGGCTCTTGCAAAAATATTTTCGTAAGCCTTATGGCATAAGTCGTAGTATTGCTCAAGGTCTTCCTGAGATGTGTGGAAAGAATAAGCGTCCTTCATTGTAAATTCACGCACACGGATAAGACCGCCTCTTGGTCTTGCCTCATCACGGAATTTAGTCTGAATCTGATAAATCATAAAGGGATACTTAGTATAGCCCTGACCGTATTCACGAACAAGCTGAACTGCAGCCTCTTCATGTGTCATACCAAGAACGTGAGGGCTCTTGTTACGGTCACTGAAACGGAGAAGTTCGCTACCGATACTTTCGTATCTGCCTGATTCCTGCCAAAGTGATGCGGGCATAACAACAGGGAACTGCACTTCCTGACCATCAATTTTATCCATTTCATCACGGATAATAGCCTCAATTTTTCTTGTTACACGCTTGAGGGGCATATATGATGAGAAGATGCCGTTTGCAACATACTTCATATAACCGCCTCTGAGCATTATAGCATGGCTGTCAATCTGACAATCTGAGGGACGTTCTTTAAAACGGTCACCAACAAGTTTTTCAAGTTTCATAGTTGTTCCTCTTCTTTCGTAAAATAATAAACGCCCCAAGTAAAACTACTTAGGGCGAACAGGGAATAATCCCGATAGTCCGTGTTACCACCTAAATTCAGAGTTTCCTCTGCACTTTAGAACTCTGTAACGGGAGAACCCGACGGCAATTATTTCTCGCCGCAGCTCAAAGACGGGTTCAGAATATCTTCAATAAGAGCTTTCACCGGCCGCTCTCTCTCTGAAAATCAGATAAACCTACTATTTCTTATCACAGCTTTTATAATATTAAAAAAATTATAGCATAAAAAAGGGATTCTGTCAAGAACAAAGTGTTATCAAAAAAAGAACCTGACGTTATATACGAAATTGATTCGATACGTCAGGTAATGAATAAATTAAATTGAATTTTCATAATTTCTTACAGATTATGCTGCATTTTCTGTTCAACGATTTGTCTGCATTTTGCGTGATGAGCTGTTTTCTTTCTGTTTTCCAGCTTTGCAACGATAACTTCCATAACAAAACCTGCAAAAAGAGTCAATGCAAATAATGCAGATACAAGAAGAAAAATTATAAGTGTATGCATTTTTTTCACCTCCTTTACTTTACAATCTCATTATACTTTTTCAGATGTACAATAAAAAGGGCAGAAAAAAATTAATTTTCCTCTTGAAATTTGCAGAAAACTGTGCTATAATATACATTAGGTTAGTATATAACCTATTTGTGCTTTGAAAATGTGCTTTGGAAATCTTTACAAAAGGAGGGTTCAGAATGACTATAGGTAAGTTACAGACTAATTCTGTCATTTCAGCCTATCAGAATACGGCAAGTCAGAGCCCTCATGTGTCGGAAGACGCAAAAAAATTAGGTCTGCAAAACGAACAGACTGTTGGCAAAAGTGAAAGCCGCTATGAACTTGACGGAACACTTAAGGAAGAACATCAGCCTTTTGGTTTACCCAAAACCGATAAAACAGAGAAATCTGAAAAAACGGAATTTGGAGAAGAGGCTAATAATTCCGAAACCGAAAAGACTAAAGCAGCTGAACACCACAAGCATAAAATGGACGGTTTTGATAAGGATTGCCCTGATTGTCAGTGCGAAACATGTCGTAACAGGCGTTACAAGGACGATTCTAACGATTCTGCTGTTTCATTTCAGTCTGCTACACGTATGGCTCCCGGCTCTGCCGCTTATAAGGTAAGAGGTCATGAAATGGAGCATGTTCGTCGTGAAAGCATTAAGGCTAAGGCAGAAGGTAAACGTGTCGTTTCACAGACGGTACAGATTTTGACCGATTCATGTGAAGAATGCGGAAGAATTTATGTTTCCGGTGGACTTACGAGAACTCGTACCAGAATAGATATGACGGATTTCCACCAAATGTTTATGCTTGGATTTGACGGTTCTGATGTTAAGACCGGCTGAAATTGAGAGAAAAATTTAAGGCAGTCGCTTTTGCGGCTGCCTTTTACTTTTATATTCCAAGATATTCCAAAACTTTTTTACCGATATAATCAAATCCATCAATTGTTCCAAGATTTTCAGGTTCAACTTCATTTCCGTATATAATGAGCGGAGTATATTCTCTTGAATGGTCAGTTGATGGGGTAGAGGGGTCACAACCATGGTCTGCGGTAATCATCAAAATATCATCATTATTCATTTGCTGTAAAAATTCACCTAACCATACATCAAATTCATTAAGTGCATTTGTATATCCTTTGACATCATTTCTGTGACCAAAAGAGGAGTCGAAATCAACAAGATTTACAAAGCAAAATCCGTTCCAGTCCTTCTTTGCAAATTCGGTGGTTTTCGCCATTCCGTCAGCGTTGTCTGCTGTTCTGATATAACCGTTTAAACCTACTCCGGCGAAAATATCGTTAATTTTGCCAACACCATAACAGGTTAATCCCTTTGCTGATATGCGGTCAAGAACCGTTTCTTTAGTTGGTTTAAGTGAAAAGTCATGGCGGTTTTTGGTTCGTGTAAAGGGATATTCTCCAGTGAATGGACGTGCTATTACTCTTCCGACACCGTGTTCGTTTTTGAGCATTTCACGTGCTATTTCGCAATATTCATACAGCTTTTCAACAGAAATAATATCTTCGTGTGCAGCAATCTGAAAAACACTGTCTGCCGATGTGTATACTATTAAATCACCGGTTTTTATATGTTCCTCGCCATAGTCCTTAATTACTTCAGTGCCTGAATAAGTTTTATTACAAAGAACTTTTCTGCCTGTTTTCTGTTCAAATTCATTTATAACATCATCAGGGAAACCATCGGGATAAGTAGGGAAGGGTTTATCTGAAATTATTCCCATCATTTCCCAATGCCCTGTAGTGGTGTCTTTTCCTTTTGAAAGCTCACGCATACGTGCATAAGCTGCAGCAGGAGAATTAACAGCACCACCGTATTCGTTACCCTCTATGTTGAAAAGTCCCAGCTTTTTCAGGTTAGGCAGGTTGAGGTTTCCTGTGTTAAAACAAGCCTTAAGTGTATTGCTGCCGCAATCACCGTAAGCGTCCGCATCGGGGAGTTCGCCAATTCCAACGCTATCCAATACAATTAAAAAAACACGTTTAATCATAATTACCTCCTGTCAGTCAGAGAGTGCTTTTACAGCAGAACTTGCGCCAATACGTGAGCAGCCAAGTTCAATAAAATTAACCATATCCTCTTTGGTTCTTATGCCACCGGCTGCCTTTATTTTTACATTTTCGCCGATGTTATTCTTGAAAATCACGATATCTTCAGCCTTAGCTCCTGCTGTTCCAAAACCTGTAGAGGTTTTGATATATTCTGCCTCTGCTTTAGTCACAAGCTCACACAGTTTAATTTTTTCTTCATCGGTAAGGTAGCAGGTTTCAACAATTACTTTCAGCAATTTTCCGTTACAAGCTGATTTAATTGCCTTTATTTCATCAAGAACAGCGTCAAAATTACCGTTTTTTACATGGCAAATATTAATCACCATATCAATTTCATCTGCGCCCTTGTTAACAGCGTCCTTTGTTTCAAAAACCTTTGTTTCGGTTGTGCAGTAGCCGAGAGGGAAACCTATAACAGTGCAAATATTCAGTGAAGGAAATTCCTTTTTTGCAAGTTCGATATAGCAGGGTGGAATACACACACTTGCAGTACCATATTTAATAGCCTCGCTGCAAAGTGTTCTGATTTCATCTGCTGTTGCGGTAGCTGTTAGTTTTGTGTGGTCAATATACTTGAAAATTTCATTATTGTTCATTGTTCATATTCTCCATTGAAAAAACGGCGGACAATAAACCGTCCGCCGCCATCTTATATGCTTACTTAGTACCGAAAATTCTGTCGCCGCCGTCACCGATACCGGGAACGATATATAAATCATCGTTAAGACGTTCATCAAGAGCGCCGCAGTAGATGTCAACATCAGGGTGTACAGCCTGAACAGCCTCAACACCTTCGGGGCAGGTAATAACAGACATAAGCTTAATAGAACGAGCCCCTGCCTCTTTAACCTTTTCGATAGCCTTAATAGCTGTAGCGCCTGTGCCAAGCATTAAGTCCATGATAATTACATCACGTTCAGCAATATCGAAGGGGAGTTTGCAGTAATAAACAGAAACGTCAGAAGGGCTGTTTGAATTTTCGTCACGGCAGATGCCGATATGACCAACCTTAGCAGCAGGAACAAGCGCAACTGCACCTTCAACCATGCCAAGACCTGCACGAAGTACAGGAATAAAAGCAATTTTACGTCCTGAAATTACATTGGAACTTGCAAGAGCAATAGGAGTCTGAACCTTAACAGCCTTTAAAGGAAGGTCGCGGGTTGCCTCGTAAGTCATAAGCATAGAAACTTCGGAAACAAGCTCACGGAATTCTTTAGAACCTGTGTTCTTATCACGGAGAAGTGTAACCTTATGCTGTAAAAGCGGGTGATTTAAGATGTGTAACTTTTCGTTTGACATATTTCAGTCCTCCAATTTCATAATTTTATTAATACGGGTAGCGTGTCTGCCGCCCTCAAATTCTGTGTGTAAGAATACGTCCAGCATTTCAACGGCTGAACCTGCACCGGTTGTTCTACCGCCCATGCAAATTACATTTGCATCATTGTGAAGTCGGGTGTATTTTGCAGAATACCAATCTGCGCAAAGTGCGGCTCTGATACCTTTAATTTTGTTTGCTGCCATTGATATACCTATTCCGGTACCGCAAACAAGAATACCCTTATTTTCAGCAGTTTCGGTTACTTTTTTGCAAACAGCCTCAGCAATATCAGGATAATCAACAGCCTCGCCGTTACAACCCATATCGGTGTATTCAAAGCCGTTTTCGTTGAGATATTTCATAAGCTCAAGCTTAAGCTGATAACCGCCATGGTCACAACCAACATAAATCATTTCAGATATTTCCTTTCATCAGGATTTCATAGTTTCTTTAGCAAGTCGCTCACGCTCTGCCTGAGGAAGTCTTAAATAAACAGGCATAAGAGCTTCTGCGCTTATATCCGTGCAGTATTCTGAGGCAAAACAAACACCTGTACCGCTTTGATATTTAAGGGCAGGGGGAGCAACTTCTACAAGACCATGATTAATTTTTCCGTATACTAAATCTGCACCGTCACCGGCAAGAATAATACGTTCATTATAATTATCCAAGTCCTTTTTTAAATCATCAATAAATATTGCTCTGTCATCACACAAACGCATTACAATACCGTTTTGTATACGGAACAGGGCATTATAAACCTGATTGCAACGGGCGTCCATAACGGCACAAATAATTCCGTCTGTAACAGTAAAATTGTGAGCAATTCCTAAAAGGGTTGAAACAGACCGCACAGGTTTATTGTTGGCAAAAGCCATACCTTTTATAGCGGATACGCCGATGCGAAGTCCTGTAAATGAACCGGGACCTGCTGAAACAGCGAATACATCAATATCAGCAAGAGATATATTAGCGCCATTTAACAGATTTTCCATAAAGGGAACCAAAGTCTGTGAATGTGTGAGTTTTGTATTAAGAGAACCTGATGCGATTACTTTTGGTTCATCGCCTAATTCACAGATTGCACAAGTTGAAACAATTGCTGAGGTATCAATTCCCAAAACTTTCATGGTCAGGCCTCTTTTCTTTTTATAGTGATTGTACGGCTATTTTCACCTGTTTTACTGATGTCAATTAACCATACGTTTTCTAAATAATCAGAGAGATTACTGATATTTTCGCTCCATTCAACTGCTAAAATACCATCACGGTCGAAATAATCAAAAAATCCGATAGCGTAAAGGTCATCGTACGTTGTGATGCGGAAAAGGTCAAAGTGAAAAACATTGACTTCTGAGCCGATATATTCGTTTACAAGTGCAAATGTAGGACTTGATACACCTTTATCAATGCCGAAGTGTTTAGCAATACCTTTAGTAAAGTGGGTTTTTCCGGCACCCATTTCACCTGTATAAAGAATAGTATCTCCGATTTTCAGCTGTTCAGCAAATTTTTCAGCAATTTCAATGGTTTCATCAACTGAGTTAGAGTTATAAATCATTAGAATAATCCTGAAATAGTTCCGTCAGCAGCGACGTCAATGTTATTTGCGGCAGGAACCTTAGGAAGACCGGGCATTGTCATAATGTCACCTGTGAGTGCAACCACAAATCCTGCACCGGCAGAAAGCTTAACATCGCGAACCGTGATTTCAAAGTTTTCGGGTTTACCCAACTTAGTGGGGTCATCGGAAAGGGAATACTGTGTTTTAGCAACACAAACAGGAATATTTCCGAAACCGAGTTCTTCAATTTTAGCAATTTCTTTCTCTGCCTTTGCTGTGAAAATAACACCGTTTGCACGATAAATTTCCTTAGCAATAATTGAAAGCTTTTCCTTGATTGAAAGATTTTCGTCATAAATAGGCTTGAAATTGCTAACGTTGTTTTCTACAACATCAACAACAGTCTTTGCAAGTTCAATTCCGCCTTCGCCGCCTTTTAAGAATACATCTGAGAATGCAACAGGTGTATCCATTTCCTTGCAGAAATCCTTGATATATTCAATTTCTGCCTCTGTGTCGGTGTAGAAGTGGTTAATTGCCACAACAACAGGTACGCCGAATTTCTTCATATTTTCAATATGAGTTTTTAAGTTTACAATACCCTTTTTCAGTGCGTCAAGGTTTTCAGCAGTCAGTTCAGCTTTAGGAACACCGCCGTTATACTTAAGCGCACGGATAGTTGCTACAAGAACAACGCAATCAGGCGTAAGACCTGCATAACGGCACTTAATATCAAAGAACTTTTCTGCGCCAAGGTCAGAACCGAAACCTGCCTCTGTAATGCAGTAATCACCAAGCTTTAAAGCAAGTTTTGTTGCTCTTACACTGTTGCAGCCATGTGCAATATTAGCAAAAGGACCACCGTGAATGATAGCAGGGTTGTTTTCAAGAGTCTGAACAAGGTTAGGGTTAATTGCGTCCTTAAGTAATGCTGTCATAGCGCCTGTTGCATTTAAATCTCTTGCATAAACAGGCTTATTATCGTAAGTATATGCAACAAGAATGTTTCCAAGACGTTCCTTTAAATTATCAAGGTCAGTAGCAAGGCAAAGAATAGCCATAACTTCACTTGCAACAGTAATCTGGAAATGGTCCTCACGGGGAACACCGTCAAGTCTTGAACCAAGACCAACTATGCAGTTTCTGAGCGCTCTGTCATTCATATCAAGACAACGTTTTATCTGCACCTGACGCTGGTCAATACCTAAAGCGTTACCTTGCTGAATATGGTTGTCAAGAAGTGCGCAAAGAAGATTGTTTGCAGCGGTAATACCGTGCATATCGCCTGTAAAATGGAGATTAATATCTTCCATAGGAACAACCTGTGCGTAACCGCCACCTGCAGCACCGCCCTTGATACCGAAAACGGGTCCGAGAGAGGGTTCTCTTAATGCGAGAACGGAGTTAATTCCAAGCTTTTGCATACCTTCTGAAAGACCGATACTTGTTGTTGTTTTACCTTCACCGGCAGGGGTAGGGTTAATAGCAGTTACAAGGATAAGTTTTCCGTCAGGTTTGTCCTTCTGACGGTCAATATAAGCCTGTGAAATCTTTGCTTTATAGTGTCCGTAGGGCTCAAGTTCATCGTCCTGAACACCAAGCTTTGTAGCAATGTCTTTAATTTTCAGCATTTTGGCCTGTTGTGCGATTTCAATATCTGTCAGCATTTGTAGACCATTCCTTTCTTCTGCGGCTGCGGAATATGACGTTGTTCCGTGCCTTATAAAAATTCATATAACAATTATACCATAAACTGAGAAAAATTTCAACCTATTTGTGAAATTTATTCAAATTTAAGTTGCTTAAAATCAGATTTTGCAATTGAACCTGCAGCAGGTATGGCTTTTGTAGTGTAAATTTCGGGATTTTTGATTACTCCCTCTTCGTAAATTGCCACACTTTCAAGAGATGCTCTTGTAAGGCGCATTACCTGTACACCCTGAGTATTACGGGTTGTTTTAGGGAGAACGAGCATTGATGAGAAGATAAGAACCTTACCTGCATCGGACTGAAGAATAAAGTCGGCGTCACCGTTTACTTTAAACATTTCCACAAGCTCTGAATTGTCACTATAAGCATTTGCAAGTTTTTTACGTTTTGTCTTGGTTTCATAAGAGGAAAGGGGAACCTTTGCGCACTTACCGTTTTTGAAGAACATGATGAGATTTTCACTGTAATCATTTGTAGGAATCATAGCAACAATTTTCTCATCAGCCTCAAATTCAAGCTTTGCGGGGATATAGTCGCCCAATGTACTTATTTTTGTATCTGCAAATTCGCTGACTCTTGTTTTATAAACCTGATGCTTATTTGTAAAGAACAGCAGTTCTGTGCGGTTGGAAAGCTCTTCGGAGAATACAAGGCTGTCACCCTCTTTGAACTTATGTTCACCGCTCATACGGAGCGACTGAGGAGTAACGCGCTTGAAATAACCCTCCTTTGTAAGGAAGATATTAAGAGGATAATCTGCAATTTCTTCTTCCTCTTCATCTTCTTCGGCTGTGATTTCAGCAAACTTTGTTTTGCGGGGTTGTCCGTACTTTTCGGCAATTTCTTCCAGCTCATTGATAATAAGCTTTTTAATTTTACGAGGACTTTCGAGAGTTTCTTCCATATCAGCAATATCATCTCTAAGGCTGCCGATTTCGTCGGTACGTTTTAAAATATATTCCTGATTAATATGACGGAGTTTGATTTCTGCAACATATTCAGCCTGAATTTCATCAATACCAAAGCCTATCATAAGGTTAGGCACAACCTCAGACTCTTCCTTTGTTTCACGAATGATTTTAATAGCCTTATCAATATCCAGCAGTATTTTCTGAAGACCAAGCAGCAAATGGAGTTTATCTTTTTTCTTGTTAAGTTCAAAATATACCATTCGCTTTACACATTCTATTCTGAATGCTATCCATTCGTTAAGAATGTCATAAACGCCCATTACACGAGGGTTTCCGCCGATAATAATATTAAAGTTAGCAGAGAAGGTGTCCTGTAAGGTAGTAAGACGGTAAAGCTTTTGCATAAGAGCGTCGGGGTCAACGCCTCTCTTTAAATCAAATGTCAGCTTTAAACCGGAAAGGTCAGTTTCATCTCTCAAATCGGAGATTTCCTTTATTTTACCCGCCTTAACAAGCTCAACAACCTTATCTATAATTGCCTCAACAGTGGTGGTTGGCGGAATTTCGGTTACGTCAATACAGTTTGCGTCCTTATCGTAAGTATATTTTCCACGAACCTTTATACCGCCTGTACCGGTACGGTAGACTTTCTGCATTTCCGCCTCATCATAAAGAATATAGCCGCCACCAGGAAAGTCAGGACCTCTGAGTGTTGCTGAAACATCATGCTCAGGGTCTTTCATAAGGGCAATAGTAGTTTCACATATCTCACGCAGGTTGAACGGACATATATTACTTGCCATTGATACGGC
>JAZUOE010000061.1:0-3224 GCA_045604505.1 Ruminiclostridium sp.
AATCTAATTGTAATCAAGTAATAAAAGATAGGATTAATAACGACTTAAGAGTTATTTGTTGTGAAAATTCAGCAGAAATTCTTAACAGTGATGTGCTTTTTCTTGCTGATAAACTTGATAAATTCAATGCTGATTTTGGTGTTTTGAAATTCACTGTAGAAGAAAATATCAATGATATTATTTCTTCTTATGCAAATAATGATTCATCTCTTATCAAGAATTTCACACGGGGTTTATATTTCAGAGGAGTAAAAAATTAGGAAACAATATGGATATTAGAGTTAAGAAACTTAATAAAAATGCAAAAATTCCATTCAGAGCAACCGAAGGCAGTGCCGGTTCTGATTTGTTTGCATGTATTGATAACGAAATTACATTAAAACCCAATGAACGTATGCTTATACCTACAGGAATTGCAATTGAATTAAATGATGTTAACTGCGGTGCTTTTATATTTCCTAGAAGTTCTGTGTCATATAAATCCGGAGTTTCACTTGCAAATTGCGTAGGGGTTATTGACAGTGATTACAGAGGAGAAATTAAGGTTCCGTTAATTAATCATTCAGATAAAGATTTTGTTGTTCATAATGGCGATAGAATTGCCCAATTACTTATTATGCCTTTAATAATACCTGTTTTTAATGAAACTGATGAACTTAATGATACCCAAAGAGGTGATGGCGGGTTCGGTTCAACAGGTATATAGCAAACTGCACAAATTATTAAACAAAAACTTTTATTTTTTTCTTGCGTAATCTGTTGTAAGGAGTGCGCTTTCGTGTTATAATAAATATACAAATAAAGATTCATGGAGGAAAAATGTTTACTAAAGATATTGGTATTGATTTAGGTACAGCTAACACACTTGTTTATATGCGCGGAAAGGGAATTATTATCCGTGAACCCAGCGTTGTTGCTGTAGATGTAAAATATGAAAGAGTTCGTTATGTTGGTCAGGAGGCTAAAGATGTTATCGGTAGAACTCCCGGTTCTATCGTTGCAGTCAGACCATTAAAAGATGGTGTAATTGCTGACTTTGATATGACTACAAGTATGCTTCAGGAATTCATTAATAAAGCTAAAAAGGGAAGACGTTTCTTTAAAATACGCGTTATTATATGCATTCCTTCAGGTGTAACAGCTGTAGAAAGAAGAGCAGTAAAAGAGGCTGCTCAAAATGCCGGAGCAAAACGTGTTTCTATTATAGAAGAACCTATGGCTGCCGCTATTGGTGCGGGTCTACCCGTTGCGGAACCAACAGGTAGTATGATTGTTGATATTGGCGGCGGCACAAGCGAAGTTGCTGTAATTTCGCTTGGTGGTATTGTAACTTCCCGTTCTGTACGTGTTGCAGGTGATGAGTTTGATAATTCAATTATTAATTACATTAAAAAGAAATATAACCTTCTTATAGGTGAAAGAACCGCTGAAAATATTAAAATTGCAATCGGTTCAGCAGCTCCTTATGCTGAAAACGAACCTGTAATGGATATAAAAGGCAGAAATCTGCTTAACGGTTTACCCGAAAATATTACAATAACCAGTGCGGAAATAAGAGATGCTTTATCAGAGCCCTTAAGTCAGGTTATTGAGGCAATTAAGATTACTTTAGAAAAAACTCCCCCTGAACTTGCAGCGGACATAATTGATCAGGGAATTATGCTTGCAGGTGGTGGAGCGCTTTTAAAAGGACTTGATAAGCTTATCAACCAGGAAACAGGTATGCCGGTAAAAATAGCAGAACGTCCTTTAGATTGTGTCGCTGACGGAACAGGAAAGGTTCTTGAAAATATTGACAAGTTAGTTGATGTTCTCAGCGACGATGATTCAAGATTTTAAACATTGAAAAAGCGTTTTTTAAGCTAATGCTTGATAACGCTTTTTTGCATAACATAATTATTTTATAGAAGGAAATCAGATGAAGGATTTTTTTTACAGCATAAAATTTAAAATTATCGTCTGCATTTTAGCGCTTGTGTTTGGATTTATGATATATGCAGCAGTAGAGGGCGGTAATGTTATTTTTCCACAAAGTATTCTGGAAACAATAACACAACCTTTATCAAACACTGCAACATCAATATCTGATTGGGTTGAGAATACACTTGACACCTTTGTTAATGCACAGAAGTACAGAAATGAAAATATAATGCTGCGTGAAAAGCTTAACGAAATGTATGAGCAAATTCGCGATAAAGAAACAGTTGACAAGGAAAACGCAAGACTAAGAGAGATGCTTGACATTGAGCAGAGAAATCCTGATTACGAATGGTCAGCCCCTTGTTCTGTAATAGCAAGAAATGCTAATGATATATATGGTGGATTCACAATCAATAAAGGAAGCAACGACGGAATTGAACTACATGACCCCGTTTTTACAACCATTGGTCTTGTTGGGGTAATAACAGAGGTTTCTACTAATCATTCCGTTGTAACATCTATACTATCAAATGAAGTAACCATCGGAGCTATTACATCGGAAAGCGATACTGTCGGAATTATCGAAAATGATGTAAAATACTCAATTGATGGGTGTTGCCTTATGAGTTATATAAATAAAGATAGTGATATTAGCGTTGGGGAAGTTGTTCTTACATCAGGTGGGGCTGTTTTTCCTTCTGATTTAGCAATCGGCGTAATAAAAGAAATATACAGTGATTCAAATGGGTTAACATTACATGCCGTGATAGAGCCATTAGAAAATGTTTTTAATATTACAGATGTTTTTGTAATTACATCTTTTGAAGGTCAGGGAAGTAATTAAGATGAAATATCAAATTTCTAGTAATAAAACCAAAACACGCGCACAAATGCGGAATTTAGTTATAAAATGGGTTATTTACATTTTTTGCCTTGTCTTTTTTTATATTTTAATGGTTTCAGGTATATTCCGACTTTGGCAGCCCTTTTTAATTATACCATTAGCTATCTCTGTTTCCTTATATGAAAGAGAATTGTCATCATGTATTTTCGCACTGTTCTGCGGGTATTTTATTGATATTGCGTGTAGATTTATTTTTGGTTTCAGCGCCGTATGGCTTATAATTATATGTCTGACCGCATCATTGTTAGTAAGAAATCTCATCAGAGTTAATTTTATAAATTTTCTTTGGATAAACATTGTTGCTATTATTCTTGAATTTTCAATGGATTATCTTTTTAACGTATTTATATGGGATATTCCAAACAGAGAAATTATTTTTGAGAAAACGACATTTCCTTCA
>JAZUOE010000062.1:0-6082 GCA_045604505.1 Ruminiclostridium sp.
ACAATCACCACTTTTGTTAGCATATACTAACATATCTGTAAAAAATAAAGTTATTTTAAAATTGTTAGCTTTTCCTAACAATTATATAATACATCATTTTCCTGCAAATGTCAATAGGTTTTGCAAAAAAATATTAACTCACTAAAAATTAGTAAAATCTATTGCAAATACAGACAACTATGTGATATAATTACATTATATTATTGCAAACCGAAAGGACTTAATTTATGAAAATCAATAACAAACTTAAAAAAATAATCTCCCTGCTCCTTGCAGTTTCAATGTTGGCTGCTTGTAACAACAGCGGTGACTCTGAAACTCAGGATAGCGGCACTGCTGACACTTCCGTAACCGAAACTGCTGACACAACTGAACCTGCCGTTTTACTTTCTAACCCCATTGCGGTTGACGAAAGCGGTAATGTTGATATGAGTGTTGCTTTGGGTTATGAAACAGATTTTGACGCTTTTCTTGCCTCTATGGACGCAAAAACTGTTGCTGACGGCGATACAGTTTCCGAAAACTCCAACGAAAATACTATGGAAGTTTTTAAATTCCTCAAGGATAATTACGGAAAAAATATTATCTCCGCTCAGCAGGTATCTAATACCAAGCAGGTAGAAGACATACTCTATTACCTTGAAACAGGTGACCTTCCTGCAATGAAAGGTTTTGACTTCCTTGACGTTACCGTAAGTGAACCCGGTAACAGAAGTACTTGGACAGACATGGCTATTGAATGGTATCAGAAATCAGGCGGACTTGTTACCTTCTGTTGGCATTGGAGAGTTCCTGCTATTGTGGAAAATGCTGATGACCCTAATTCCCGTTTCTTCTATTCAGAGGATATTGACAATTACTGCAAAATCAACAGCGGTACAAAATTCAGCCTTAAAAATGCCGTTACACCCGGCACTCCCGAATATGAAATTATCGTCAAGGATATTGACACTGTTGCAATTGAACTTCAGAAACTAGAATCAGCAGGTGTAACTGTTCTTTGGCGTCCTCTCCATGAGGCAAGTGGTGCATGGTTCTGGTGGGGCGTTGCTGACAGAGAGATTGCTAAGGAAGAATGCTACCAAAAGCTTTGGTATATGCTTTATGACCGACTTGAAAATTACCACAAGCTGACAAACCTTATCTGGGTTTGGAACGGTCAATCCAAGCACACTATGGTTCACCCCGCAACTTATGATATTTCAGGTATCGACGTTTACCCCAACAGCCTTGACCATTCAATTCAGGAAAGCAAGTACACAATGCTTGAGGGCATTACAGAACCCGGAAAGATGTTGGCACTTACCGAAGTAGGATATATTCCTGACCCTGATGAACTTGCCGCCTCTGAAACTGTAAATTGGCTCTTCTACATGCCTTGGAACTACGAATTTGTTTACAAGGGAACAAACGTTTACGGTATTCCTAAAATAAATGAAGAACGCATGACCTCTGAATTCCTCAAGGGCGTATTTGCTAACGATAATGTTATTACCTGGTCCGAACTTCCTCAGTGGGAAGGTACATCAAAAGAAATCCCCGAATCCATTAACGGTCAGATGATGTATATTAATCTTACTCTCGAAGAGGAAGGTGCAAAGTAATGGAAATTACACTTAAAAAAGGCAATTCCTCAGCAGTTATTATTTCAAAAGGCGCTGAGCTTAAATCCTATATCGCTGACGGTAAGGAGCTTATGTGGTGCGCTGACGAAAAATACTGGGGTAAGACTTCTCCTTTCCTTTTCCCCATGATAGGTAATCTCAGAAACGGCAAGACTATTATTGACGGTAAGGAATACAGCATTTCAAAGCACGGCTATGCACGTGACAATGAATTTACAGTGGAAAGCCATAATGATACAACAGCGGTTTTCTCCTTTGAAAGCAACTCTGAAACTCTGAAAAATTACCCCTTTGAATTTAAGATTGCAATTACTTACACCTTAGGAAATGACGGTCTTGAAATTTCCTATGACGTTACAAATAACAGCAAAACAGATATGTACTACTGTATTGGCGGACACCCTGCTTTTGCCTGTGATAAGCCATTTGAGAGCTATAAGCTGGTGTTTGAACAGGCAGAAACGGTAAACAGCCCTGTTATGAACCTTGAAACCCGTATGTGGGGCGACAATAACCGTGTAAAGCGATTGGAAAACAGCAAGGAGTTTCCCCTTGAATACAGCCTTTTTGATAACGATTGCGTGTATTTTGATACAATTAAATCAAAAAGCTGTTCTCTTCTTTCAGGCAATGAGGGTGTAAAGGTTAGCTGGAGCGGGTTTGAAACTTTAGGCGTGTGGACCCCTGACCATAAAAATGCACCTTTTGTTTGTATCGAACCTTGGTGCGGCTGTGATGATTATGATACCGACAGCGGTATTTTCTCAGAAAAAAGAGGAATACAGACAGCTTTGTCAGGTGAAACTAAAAAGTACAGCATTACTATTCAAAAAATTTAAAAGCATAAGGGCACCCGATATTTTCGGGTGCTTAATTTCAAAATGAAAGGTCTTACAAAGAAAAATGGAAGTAATTCAGAATTTCGACTTTGCAATACTTGACGGAATACAGAATATTATGCAATGCGGCTTTTTTGACAAACTGATGCCTGTTATCTCATTTATTGGCGGCGGAATTATATGGGTTATTTTCGGCTTATGCTTTCTGTTCAATAAAAGGTACAGATTTAACGGAATAAGACTTATCACCGCATTTACTATCACCGTGCTGATAACAGAATTTCTGATAAAACCGTTCTTTATGCGTGAAAGACCGTTTATGATGAATACGGAGCATTTTCTTATTGTTTCAGAGCCTTTCGGAAGTTCATTCCCCTCTGCTCATAGCTCCTCTTCTTTTGCTAGTGCAATGCAGTTTTTCGGCATAAGCAAAAAAGCAGGTATAATCGCAAGTATTGCCGCCGCAGCGGTTGCTTTTTCAAGGCTTTACCTGTATGTTCACTTCCCTACCGATGTGTTTGCGGGAATACTGATAGGGGTTGCTTTTGGTATGATTGTATTTATATGCGCAGAAAAAATCCGACAACATTTTATTTTTAAAAAGCAGAATGAAAGGACAAGCTGACATGAAGATTTCTGTTTTTATGGAGCATGTTTTTGACGCAGCTATGCAGGAAAAATGCTCTATAGAGGACATTATGGCTGAAATAAACGCTGACGGTATCAGCGGCATAGAGCTTGATTACGCTAGAATTGAGGCTGACAATAACCTGGTATACACCATAAGAAAAGCGGGAATGGATATTGCCTGTGTATATGCTTTTTTTGATTTCGCACATAGCGAAGATATGTCTTATGCAAAGCAGGTTGTTTCAACTCTTTCTCATTATGGTATAAATCGTCTTATGGCAATACCCGGTTTTATTGAAACAACAGACGATTATGAGATTTGCAAGGCAAGAATGCTGACCTGTATGAATAAGCTTTCAGCACTCGCCGCAGAAAAAGGGATTGCTCTCTGTTTAGAGGATTTTGACGACGAAAAGGCTATTTTTTCTACCGCTGAGGGATTGCTCCTTTTTATAGAAAATGTGAAAAATTTAGGCTGTGCCTTTGATACAGGAAACTTCATTTATTCTGATGAAAATGAGGTTGAGGCATTCTGTCTTTTGGAAAAGTACATCACTCACCTGCACTGCAAGGACAGGTGTTTAAATGAAAAAACAGGTGAAACACCTAAGCTGACTATCAGTGGTACACCTCTTTTCTCTTCCCCTGTGGGGTATGGCAGTATAAAAATTGAAACAATTGTCAAAAATCTTTTGAAAAACGGATATGACGGTTGGTTTGCGATAGAGCATTTCGGCTCACAAAATCAACTGACAGATATGAAAAAATCCGCCGCAAAACTAAAGGAGTGGTTTAATGATACAAGTAACAGTGTGGAATGAATTTATTCACGAAAGAGAATATGAAGGTATCGGCAGAGTTTACCCTGAAGGAATACACGGCTGCATAGGCGGGTTTCTTGCAGAAAATGCTGATATTTCTGTTAAATATGCAACTTTGGATATGCCGGAGCATGGACTTTCAGAAGATGTCCTCGCACAGACTGATGTACTTATCTGGTGGGGGCATTGCGCACACGATAAAGTCAGTGACGCTGTGGTTGAGAGAGTAAAAAATCACGTGCTGAGAGGCATGGGGCTGATAGCTTTACATTCAGCTCATCACAGCAAAATTATGAAAGCACTGCTGGGAACAACCCTGAATCTGCACTGGAAACACGGCGACAGTGAAAAATTGTTTTGTGTCAACCCTGCCCACCCTATTGCCGCAGGAATTACAGAACCTATTGTTCTTGAAAACGAAGAAATGTACGGTGAATATTTTGATATTCCAAAGCCTGATGATGAGATTTTCATTGGCTGGTTCAAAAGTGGAAATGTCTTTCGCAGCGGTGTTACATTCACAAGAGGAATGGGTAAAATATTCTATTTTCAGCCCGGACATGAGGAATATCCCATTTATCATAACCCACAGATACAGCGTGTTATTACAAACGCAGTGCGTTGGGCGGCACCTTATAAGAAAATGGAAACAGTATTTCCGGTTGTTGAGGAAAAATAAAAAACGGAAGGATTTCGGTCCTTCCGTTCAGCTTGTCTAAAAATTTTTTCTTAAAAAAACGAGCGTAGCGAGAAATATAAAAGTTTTCGGTGCAGTTTACTGTTAGCCTTCTTTCTAAAAGGCTTGGCGGGGGCAAGGGGCGGCAGCCCCAAATACTTGTGAAAGTTACGCACTACTTAAAAGTAGGATTTATCGACAGTAAAAACGGAAGGATTTCGGTCCTTCCGTTTTCTTTATGCGTCAAGATATTTCTTTTCAAACTCGCTGACAGGAATGGGGCGGTCATATAAAAAGCCCTGTATTTCTTTGCAGCCGTAGTTACTGATAATTGCCTCTTCTTCCTTTGTTTCAACACCCTCACAGACAATATCAAGTTCAATTTCATTAAGAATTTTAATAAGTCCCTTAATGACATCATTACCACGCTTGGTTTTTAGACTTCCCTTTACAAAGCCCTTGTCAAGCTTGATAATATCAACAGGCAATACGCCGATAAGGTTAAGAGATGAGTAACCTGCTCCGAAGTCATCAACGCTGACTTTAAAGCCGCACTCACGGAGTTTCTCTACCTTTTCGATAATGATATGCTCTTCTTCAAAGAAAACCGACTCTGTTACTTCAATCTCAACATACTTTGTGGGAACATCATATCTGTTTACAAGTTTCATTATATCATCAACAAGTGTGTTGCTGAAAAAATGAATACGGCTGAGATTAAAGGAAATAGTAACAGGCTCAATACCTTTATCGAGCCAACTTTTTATAAGCTTAAGTATAAAATTAAGCACATAAAAATCAAGCTCGACTATTTTACCCGTCTTTTCAAGAGCTGGGATAAACAAGGCGGGAGAAATCATCTTTCCGTCTTTATCTACAAGCCTTGAAAGTGCCTCTGCACCAACGATTTTCTGCGTTTCAGAACAGATTTTAGGCTGTAAAAATACAAGTATACGTTCATTTTTAAAGGAGTCATTGAAAACAGGAATAATTTTCGCGCTGTTTTCCTTCATATCCATAAGATGTTCAGAATAAACAACACAAGGAATACTGTAATTTCCCTTACCTGTACGACGGGCAACGTTTGCTTTATCTACAGCGGAAATAATGCTTTCGTTACAATCGTTGATAAAGTATAAGCCAAAATTAACCTTTATATAGATTTCCTTAAGATGTTCGCAAATGCATTCTCGCATTTCCTTCAGCTTAATATTGATAAAATCATTGTCGTCACCTGAATATTTACACAAGCATACAAAATGGTCAGAATATTCACGGCAGGATAAAAGCACAAAATCACCAAAGTGCATTATAGCCTCACCGATTTCTTTCAGCACAAGGTCACCGGTATCATAACCATACTGATTATTAATGTAATGGAAGTCGCTCACGTCCATTGCAATAATGAGGAGTGACTCCTTTGAATTTCTGACAATATACTGTGCCTCAGCAAGGAAATCCTCAAATTTAAGCAGTCCTGTTATAGTATCC
>JAZUOE010000063.1:0-4100 GCA_045604505.1 Ruminiclostridium sp.
ATGCTTATATCGAAAAAGATAGCTCGATAAATGATGATATAGACCGTTTAAGGCATTCTGCAACCTTTTCGTTAGCAGAACGAAGAGATGTAATTATTGTTTCTAGTGTATCATGTATTTATAGCTTAGGTAGTCCCGAAGAATACCGAGCAAATACCGTTTCACTCCGTAAAGGAATGGAAATTCCACGTGATGAACTTCTTAGTCGTCTGATTCTTATGCAGTACGAAAGAAACGATATTAATTTTATAAGAAACAAGTTTCGTGTTCGTGGTGATACGGTTGAGATTTTTCCGGCAGGTGCAACATCTGATATGGCTGTACGTGTTGAGTTTTTCGGAGATGAAATTGACCGCATTACGGAATTTGAGGTTGTTTCCGGTAATGTAAAACGTGAGCTTTCTCATATTGCTATTTTTCCTGCCTCTCATTACATTGTCAGCAGAGATAAAATGGACATTGCTCTTCAGGAAATTGAAAGAGAAATGGAAGAGCAGGTTGAAAAATTTACAAATTCTCATAGACTTATTGAGGCACAGCGTATTGCAGAACGAACAAGATATGATATGGAAATGCTCCGTGAAATAGGTATGTGTAAGGGAATAGAAAACTATTCTCGTATACTTAGCGGACGTGCACCGGGAAGTACTCCTGTCACTTTAATTGACCATTTTCCTGATGATTTTCTTCTTCTTGTCGATGAAAGCCATGTAACATTGCCACAGGTTAGAGGTATGTTTGGCGGTGATGCAGCGAGAAAGAAAAATCTTGTAGAGTATGGTTTTAGATTACCTTCTGCTTATGATAATCGTCCTATGAATTTCGATGAATTTTATGGAAAAATTAATCAGGCAATATATGTATCGGCAACACCCGGTCCTTTTGAGAAAGAACATGCAACAACTGTTGCTGAACAGGTTATAAGACCTACCGGACTGGTTGACCCTGAAATAATTGTTAAGCCAACAGAGGGACAAATCGAAGACCTTGTTTCAGAAATTAATAAACGTATTGAGCGTAATGAACGTGTTTTAGTAACAACACTCACAAAGAAAATGGCTGAAGACTTAACGAAATATCTTGAGCGTCTTGAAATAAAAATCAGATATATGCACCATGATATCGACACTGTTGAAAGAATGGAAATAGTTCGCGATTTACGTTTAGGTGAATTTGATGTTTTGGTTGGTATCAATCTTTTACGAGAAGGTCTTGATTTGCCGGAAGTGTCGTTAGTTGTTATATTAGACGCAGATAAAGAAGGTTTTTTAAGAAGTGAATCTGCGCTTATTCAGACAATCGGACGTGCTGCACGAAATTCTGAAGGTCAGGTTATCATGTATGCTGATAGTGTTACAGAAAGTATGGAACGTGCTATACGTGAAACAAACAGACGACGTGAAATTCAGATGAAGTATAATGAAGAACACGGTATTGTTCCTAAAACTATAATAAAAGAAATACGTGATATTATTGAGATTACGCCAAGTGATAGTAAGGAAAAGGGAACTTCTAAGAAAAAGATTGCTGCGCAGGATAAGGAAAAACTGATTGCTAAATATACTGCGTTGATGAAAGAGGCAGCAAAGGTTCTTGATTTTGAACAAGCTGCATATTTCCGTGATAAAATAAAAGAGTTAAAAGAAAGCTAATAATGTGTTTGCAAAGGAAAGGAATTTGATAATGGCAAGTGATAAAATAGTTATCAAAGGCGCAAAAGAACATAATTTAAAAAATATTGATTTGACAATTCCGAGAGATAAACTTATTGTTATGACCGGACTTTCAGGGTCCGGTAAATCATCTCTTGCGTTTGATACCATATATGCAGATGGACAGCGTAGATATATGGAGAGCCTTTCTTCGTATGCTCGAATGTTTCTTGGGCAAATGGAAAAACCTAACGTTGAAAGCATTGAAGGTCTTTCTCCGGCAATTTCCATTGACCAAAAAACAACATCAAAAAATCCTCGTTCAACAGTTGGTACAGTAACAGAAATATACGACTATCTCAGACTTTTATATGCAAGAATAGGTGTTCCTCATTGTCCTATTTGCGGTAAAGAAATCAAACAGCAGACTATTGACCAAATTGTAGACCAAATTAAATCACTTCCAACAGGTACAAAAATTCAGGTAATGTCCCCCATAGCAAGAGGAAAAAAGGGTGAATACAAAAAAGAACTTGAATCAATAAGAAAACAAGGCTTTGTGCGTGTCAGAATTGACGGTATAATGTATGATTTGTCTGAAAAAATTAAGCTTGAAAAGAATATTAAACATAATATTGAGGTTATAGTTGACCGTCTTGTAGTCAAAGATGATATGGACTCCAGACTTACCGATAGTTTGGAAACGGCAGGTGATTTAACAGATGGTTTGATTTATGTTGATGTTATTGGCGGGGAAGAATTGCATTTTTCACAAAGCTATGCTTGTCCGGAACACAATATTAGCGTAGAAGAACTTGTACCAAGAATGTTTTCTTTTAACAATCCTTTTGGAGCTTGTCCGCGCTGTACGGGATTAGGAACATTTAAAAATGTTGATGTTAATTTAGTTGTGCCTGATACAAGTTTATCCATACGTGAGGGTGCAATAAAGGCAAGTGGTTGGAATACTTTGAGTGATGATTCTGTAGCGATGATGTATTATAATGCTATTTCTAAGCATTACGGAATATCATTAGATGTTCCTGTTAAGGATTTAAAGCCTGAGGAGTTAGGCATCTTCCTTTATGGTACAGGCGGTGAAAAAATACGTGTTGATGTTATTAATTCATTTGGCGGTGGTTATCGTTTTTCTGATTTTGAAGGTGTAATAAATAATCTTGAACGACGTTATAAAGATTCGGGAAGTAGTTATTCTCGTGATGATATTGAGAATAATTATATGTGCGACATGCTATGTCCGGAATGTCATGGAGAACGATTGAAAAAGGAATCTTTAGCCGTAACTGTTTGTGATATTAATATAAGTGATTTTTGTAAAATGAGCATTTCAGAGGCTCTTGATTTTGTAGATAATATGAACCTCTCTGATAGGGATAAGCTTATAGGTGAACGAATTTTAAAAGAAATTAAGGAACGTTTGAATTTCCTAAAAAGTGTAGGTTTGGAATATCTTAGTCTTTCGCGTTCAGCAGGAACACTTTCAGGTGGTGAAAGTCAGCGTATCAGACTTGCAACCCAAATAGGAAGTTCCTTGATGGGTGTATTATATATTCTTGATGAGCCTAGTATCGGACTTCATCAAAGAGATAACGATAAGCTTATTGCAACCCTTCATCGCTTACGTGATATGGGAAATACTGTAATTGTGGTTGAGCATGATGAAGACACAATGTTAGCAGCAGATTATATTGTCGATGTAGGTCCCGGAGCAGGTGTTCATGGTGGTGAAATTGTATGTTCAGGAACTGCTGATGATATAAAAAAATGCGAAAAATCTGTAACGGGGCAGTATCTTAGCCGAAGAAAGGTGATACCTGTACCTCTTGAAAGAAGAGTTCCTGATGGAAGATGGTTAAAGGTTATTGGTGCAAGAGAAAACAATTTAAAAAATATAAATGTTGATATTCCATTAGGAGTATTTACTTGCGTTACCGGTGTGTCAGGTAGTGGAAAAAGCTCATTAGTAAACGAAATTTTGTATAAAACTTTAGCAGCAGAGCTGAATAGAGCTAAAACAAAACCGGGTGAATATGACGATATTCAGGGTGTTGAACATCTTGATAAGATAATAGCAATTGACCAAGCACCTATCGGGCGCACTCCTCGTTCAAATCCTGCTACCTATACCGGTGTATTCACAGATATACGCGACCTTTTTGCATCAACTAATGATGCAAAAATGAAAGGTTACGGCACCGGACGCTTTTCATTTAATGTTAAGGGCGGACGTTGTGAGGCTTGTGAGGGCGATGGTATTGTAAAAATTGAAATGCACTTCCTTCCTGACATTTTTGTTCCTTGTGATGTATGTAAAGGTAAAAGATATAACAGGGAAACGTTAGAAGTAAAATATAAAGGTAAGAGTATTTACGATGTTTTAGAGATGACTGTTGAAGAGGGACTTAAATTCTTTGAAAATCTTCCGAA
>JAZUOE010000064.1:0-12057 GCA_045604505.1 Ruminiclostridium sp.
TATCACAACGTATTTTTTTCAAAACACAAGGGTGGAATTAACCACCCTCATTTTATTCTTCAATTTCAAACACGGTTTTGTCTGTTTTTCGCTCTACGGGGAGCTGTTCATCTCGTCTGTTTATCAATACGGAATAACTGCTTTTTGTACCGTCTGCTGTGGTATAGACATTATCAAAGCAATAACAATAGCCATCAGCGTCAAAAGTAGCCATTATGTCAAAATCACTGAACTCACCATAAGCCGCAAGTGCGGAATACTGAGAAAGCTTTGTAACATCATAATCAATATGAAGTGTTTTTGTCAAATTGTCCTCAGTAACAAAGCTGGTGCCTACAGCACCTTCATAATCAGCAAACAATAGCGCTCCGTCCGCAAAATAGTGACGACTTGCCTTGCTATAACTGTAATAGCCCTCGTTACCCTTTGCAATAAAACTCCATTCCGCCTCATCAGGCAGGGTTATATAATTCAGCTCCGTACCGTTGTTGTACTCGCAGTAAGTTTTTTCTGTTTCCGGGTCGTAGCCAACATACATGTACTGCATTACTTCGCCCTCAAAACGATATACTATCTCCTGCACTGTTTCCATACTCAGGTTATCTCTGATAATTATATGTGCGCTTTCAAGGTCGGTGTGGAGCTTTGCCGCCTTATCAAGCAATTCTTTACCCTCATAATTGTTGGTTTTCTGCCCACAGGAGCCTAATACAAGGCATACTATTATAATATATATAAGAGATTTGATTTTCTTCATTTTACCACCAAAAATAATAACCCCCGATAAAGGTCGCCCTTTATCGGGGTTCAGTTGTTATAAATCGATTATTCTTCGAAACCGCCTTCGATAAGCTTTGTTAAGCCATCAACTGCGAGTTGTTCATCAGCACCGTCAGCAATGATGCGGATAGGTGTACCGCCAACGATACCAAGAGAAAGGATACCGAGTAAGCTCTTAGCATTTACTCTTCTTTCTTCCTTTTCAACCCAGATAGAAGACTTGTATTCATTAGCCTTCTGAATGAAGAATGTTGCAGGTCTTGCGTGAAGACCAACCTGATTTTTAACTTCTACTTCTCTTACGAACATAATAAGAAATCCTCCATTATTTTTAAGTTACCCCTAGCGGTAATATCTTCCGCTGTCTACTGTCTTAGTATATCCTCAAAAACTTTTTTAGTCAACAACTTTTTCGATTTTTTACGAAAGTTTTGAAATAATTTTCTGTTTTTGTTCATAGGTGCTTGAAAACTCTGTGCAAGGTTGTGATAAATGCACAAATAGTTTTCAACATAGTATTCAACATCAACAAGGATTTTTCAACATTTCCTTATAAAACAGCTTACTGTTTCCATTCTGTAACCATTATTTCCTTATAAAAGGTCAGGACGTTTCTTTTCTGTAACCTTTACCGCCATTTCGTCCTGCCACTTTTTTATATTCGCGTGGTGTCCCGAAATAAGCACATCAGGCACTCTTCTGCCACGCCATTCTTCAGGCCGTGTATACTGTGGGTGTTCCAAAAGACCGTTATAATGGCTTTCAATAGAGTAAGCGTCCTCGTTGGGCAATACCCCCTCCTGTAATCTTGCCACACTGTCTGCTAAAATAAGAGCTGGTAGCTCTCCTCCTGTGACAACATAATCCCCTGTGGAAATTTCTTCAAACTCCAGTTCATCAAGCACACGTTGGTCAATACCCTCATAGTGACCGCAAAGAAGAATAATGTTATCCTCTGCCGCAAGTTCCTTTACTATCTCCTGTGTTAAGGTTCTGCCCTGAGGCGACATGTAGATAAGGCGTGGTTTCGCCCCTTCAGGCAATTGCTCCTTTATAGCCATGATGCAGTCATAAACAGGCTGAGCCTGAATTACCATACCTGTGCCGCCGCCGTACGCCTTGTCGTCAACCCGTCTGTGCTTGTTCAGGGTATATGTACGTATATCGTGACAGTTTATTTCAATATGACCGCCTTTTCTTGCACGTCCGATAATGCTTTCACCCAGCACCGCCTCACACATATCAGGAAACAGGGTCGCTATATCAATCCTCATCGCCGTTTTCTCCCTTACCCTCATAAATCTCAAAAAGTCCTTCCAATGGCTTTATATAAATCTTGCCCTCATCAATATCCGTCTTGATAAGCACCTGCGGTATTGCG
Source organism: Ruminiclostridium sp. (assembly GCA_045604505.1). Taxonomy (GTDB): domain Bacteria; phylum Bacillota; class Clostridia; order Oscillospirales; family Ruminococcaceae; genus Ruminiclostridium_E. The sequence continues at coordinate 2,162 of JAZUOE010000064.1, forward strand.
GGGAACATAAGCTGTTTGCCCTCTGCGGTCTTTATTGAGTACACATCAGCACCGCCGTTCTGATAAATTTCATCTACCTTGCCATAAACTGTGCCGTTGTCATTATCTACAACCTCCAGACCGATAATGTCCTGTATGAACCAAACATCTTCAGGCAGTTCCACATCATCACGATTAATGTAGAGCATTTTTCCAATAAGCTTTTGTGCATCTTCAGGAGTGTTTATTCCCTCAAGCTTTATAACCGCCACATCGCTTTTCAAATAGCGGCTTTTTTCTAAGCGGACCTCTGTTTTTTCCTTACCCATGTATAAAAGGTCAAATTCCTCCAGTAAGTCAGGGCTGTCGCAATAGTATTGCATACGCACTTCACCCTTTAACCCCTGAGTTTTTGTGATTTTTCCCATTTCAAGATACTGCTTTCTCATTTTCATTTCCTTTCTCGTTTAACACTGTCATAATCCATTTATATATATCCGCATAAACACGCGGACGATTGATTTCATGCAAAAGCATGTGCCTTGCGCCACCGTACAGCCGCACGGTTACTTTTGTACATTCCGCCTTTTTCAGCCTTTTATAAAGTCTGCCCACACCTCTTCCGCAATTTCCTACTGCGTCACAATTTCCGCTCATAAGAAGAAGGGGTAGGTCAGCAGGAATGCTGTAAGCCCAATCCTCTGCCGAAATTACATCAAGAAGTGTTACAATATCATAATATGCTCTTGCGGTGTAGTTAAAGGAGTGCCGCTGAATTAATTCCTGAACATTAATATCGCGGGTGAGCCATTCCCAGTCTATATCCTTACCTAAAAAATTCAAAGCGCCCCGCCCGAATGATTTCTGCAAGGTTCTTGCACTGAAAATTGAACAACCTGCCTTCAGTACTAGGGGAACATGATATTGACCGCCGTTATAAATACAAAGCCCCTGCGCCATTAGTTTAAGTGCTTTTGTGATTTCAAAGCCGTCGCTTGTACCAACCAACACGCACCCTGCCAATGCATCACCATACCAGGTTAAATATTCCCTAGCGGCAAAACTGCCCATACTGTGACCTATAAGAATTACAGGCAAACCCGGAAATTTCTCCGAAACAAGGTCAGTCAATTTTTTCATATCCCGGATTATACAGCGCCAACCGTTTTTAGGTGCGAAAAAGCCCACATCATCATAGTCACGCACTGACCTGCCGTGTCCTAAAAAGTCGTTGCCGCAAACTACACAGCCCCGCACTGTAAGAAAGTGCATGAAACGTTTATAAAGCGCTGTGTTTTCGCACATACCATGAGCAATCTGCACGATACATTTTGCGCCCTTATCGGGAGCAGAAATATAGTAAGCAACACGATTTACACCGTTAGAGCTGTCAAAATAACCCATATACTTTCTCATAAGACACCGCCTTTCTATTATAGTATATCACAAAATGAGGGAAAATAAATGCGGTTTTTAAAAATTGAATAAATACTGAAAAGGGAGCAGCATATTGCCGCTCCCTTAGCTTACATTATTTCTTCTGCAAACTTCTTTATCTTTTCTATATCTGCCGGATTTTTATTTTTTAATGGGTCAATTACCGACAGTGTTGGCGCATTTTCACAGCCTGTCGCCTTGCACAACTTTGCAAAGCATTTTTTGTCATCTCCACCGCCGCTGCTCACGAAAAATGCCAGTTTTTTTCCTGAAAGGTTGTTTCCCTTTATAAAAGTTTTCAGCGGCGGTGCGTACGTCCACGCCCATAAGGGTGTACCCAAAACAACAACGTCATAATCATCAGCATTAAAGTTATAAGGCTTAAGAGGTGGCTCTACCCCAAATGTTGCGTCCTTTCCGCCTAATAAAAATTTCCTGTTGTCTGTAGGGTAAGGAGTGATAGGTTCAAGCCGCAGTAAATCTGCACCCAACTCCTGTGCTAATAACTTAGCCGCATAGTCGGTATTTCCCTCAAGGGAGTAGTATACTATTATCGCTCTCATTTTGTTTCTCCTTTTTATTCATAAACCATAATTCCAGTACAATTGCAGAGCCTAAAAAGCACCCTATGGTTAATACCAGCCTTAAGGTATCATTCAAAGGCGGGAGTGCCATAAAGATAAAATCAGGAATATTTGCAGCAGCGTGTACAATAATTGCCGCAATCAGTGAGCCTGTTTTCTTGTATGTCAACCCAAAAAGCAATCCCATTAAAACGCACCCTATCACTAGTACAGGACCACCTGCCATTATGTGCATTGCTCCGAAAATAACAGCACTGACTACAAGGGCGGTATTTTCAGAAAATTTTTCCGATAACCCATTCATCATAATCCCACGACAGAGCATTTCCTCCGCTATAGGTGCCAATAACAGCAGATTTACCGCCATAAGAAGTTCGCCTGAAAATGCCGCTTTTTCTGAAAAATACTGAACACTGTCCTGAATTGCAAGAGAATTACCTGCCTGAGTATTAAAAGTCAGCATTCCAAATCCCAGCGAAAACAAAAATCCGCTTATTGCAGGATAAACTACGTTTTTTGGCTGAGGCTTGTATATGCTCCAGCGCTCCTTTAGTTTATATCCCTTTATTCTGCCCACAAGGTACATTATCCCGATAAAAATCTCATTGGAAATCATAGTAATCATAAGCAGATTATCCATTATATAACTGCTTATTTCCGCCTCTGTCAGCTGCGCTGCAACAGGTATTACATATACTATCTGCACAACTATCTGCAGTATAAAATTCAGTGCCGCCCAGCCTATACATTTAAATACCTGTTTCATATTCCTCTCCCTTTATATTAGTTATGAATATCTACATCACCGCTGACAAGGTTAACGCTAACTTTATGTGAGTTGCTGCCGCCGATTAATCCTGAGTTGCTATCTCCGCTGAGCATTGCACTTGCTGTACCCTCTCCGTCTGAGCCTGTTAAGTCTACATCAACACCACCGGATACTGCTGAAAGCTGTACAACTACACCTGAATTATCAGGAAGTGTTACATCAACAGAGCCGCTGACTGCGTTAATATCAAGCTCATTATCCCACTGTGAATATGTTAATTCAATTTCACCGGAAGTAATGTTGACTGCGCCTCTGCCTGAAATACCGTCAGCAGAAATAGTGCCGCTCATTGATTCAAACGTAAATTCCTCTGTAGCAAAACCGCTGACAGAATGGTCACCTGAAGTTGATGTCATCTTAAGTTTTTTTGCTTTTAAGTCAGTGCAGTTAGTCACTTCCACATTGCCTGAAAGTGTAGAAATCTTAATATCCTCTGCGTAAATATTGTAATTCATATCACCACTTGCTGAATTTGCATCAAAACGCTTTGCAGTAAGATTATGAATATCTATTGTACCTGATGCAGCATTAATTGTAACGTCGTCATATTCCTTAGAAGGAAGTGTGATTTTTAAATTTGCATCGCTACTGTTAAAATCCCAGCTTATGAATGTGATAAGAAAGTTTTCAGATTCCTCTACTACAAGCTTGTCGCCCTCTACGTAGGTATCTAAAGTATTGCCTGTATCACCTGTATAGTCGATAGTGATTGCCTCGACGTCAGCAACCTCAACGATTGTATCCGCACTTAACACGTTGATTTCTATATCGTTTACTTCCTCAATAGTGTCAAAGTGGTGCTGTACCATTTCCGAAGTGTCGTCGTTTATAATTTCATGCTCACCATTAAAAATCTTTTCAAGCCCGATAGCAACCGCAAAATTACCCTCTCTCAGACCTGTAGCGGCTACAGAAATCGCAAATGCTATAATAGAAACCACAAAAACTATGGTTGAAATAATTAACGCTTTTTTCATTTAAACCGCCTCCTTGTTATTTTCAATTCTGCACACCTTATGTCCTGCAAATGTCATGCTGTGCCAATTTATAATGTGTTTGAAGATATTTATAGTGCCTTTTGTTGCCGCAATACTTGCAATAACCAGCAAGGGAGTTGCCGCCATTAAAACTACACCGAAAAGCGATGTAGAGATAGGCGAAAGGGTTGTAAAAAGCCATGTTGATGTGTCCATAAAGTTCATAAGTATACCTGCAATAAGCACTGCAATTCCTGAAACACCCACACCTACTGTAATTCCGTAAAGAGAGCAGACAAGGCTTATAAGTGAGGGTAATGCCCATGTGAATACAAGGAAATCCACCAGTAATATTAAGACAACCTTACCTGCGTCAACCTGAAAGCCGCCGCTCTGTGTATATGTTGTCTGCGCCTGAGGCTCTTCCTTCTGAAATGCACTGCTGTCAAAACCACTTGCCTCTGTCTTTGGCTCAGTCTTCTTTTCTTCAAAAATATCCGCGTCAGAAATATACTGCTTTGCAATTTCTTCGGGGTCGCCCAGCTTTTCGCAAACCTGAGCCTCTGTTTCACCTGCAGCCTCTCCGTCCTCAAAGTGCTGCTCAAAGTCCAGCATTATTTCCCTAGTGTCAGTAACACCATATTCAGAAAGACTAGCTCTTAATTTATCCATAAAAATAATCTTAGTCATTATGCCTCTTCCCCTTTTAAAAGTTTATTGATTGCCGCCGAAAAACTGAACCATTCCGTTTCCTGTTCTTGTTTTTTCGTCCGTCCTAAATCGGTTATTGCGTAATATTTACGCGGTGGACCTTCCTGTGATTCTACAATGTAGGAATCTATCAACATATTATCCTTAAGCCTCTTTAACAGTGGGTAAACTGTTCCTTCGGTTATCTGCATACAGTCAGAAATCCTGTTTACAATCTCATATCCATAGCAGTCACCCTTAGACAGAATTGACAGCACACACAGTTCTAAAGTGCCGCGTTTAAGCTGTGATTTCATATCCTTAAGACCACTCCTTTCTTTTAAGAGGTTTATCCTCTCACAAGGTACTTTGCGGTACAAGGTACCTTGTTGTGTTTTTATTATAGCACAAGATACCTTGTATTACAAGGTACTATGTGTACAAAAGTATATACTGAATTTTATAATTTTATTGTATATATTATACAATGTCTATTTATTACGCGTACACCTCCTCAAAACAACAAAAACCCACAGGTTTTCACCTGTGGGCTTTATTATTGAGAATTAACCAATCTTAGAGTTAGCCTCAGCAATCTGAGTATCGATGATGTTTTCCCATTCAGCACGGAGCTGTGTATAAGTTTCATCAGCGAATGTGTAAGGACGGCAGAGTACTGCTCTTGTAGGAGAATCGTCCATACCGTCAGCAGCACAAGTTACAGATACACCGTTTTTGAAGTCCCAAACAGAAGTCATAGATGTCTTGAGTTCCTGAATGAAGTCAAGGTGTTCGTCTGTCCAACCAAAGTCTCTCTTGGACTTTTCTCTCTGAGCTGCTACAACAGCCTCGTCCTTAGATGCTGCGAGTACGCAGTTTGTCCAAGCTGCAAAGCCGTCTGTGTTCTTAGCACCGGAGCAAAGCATGTAAGCGTCCTGCTTCATAGCCTGATAGAATTCGTTAACGTTAGGGTCACGAGGATAGGGAACGAACTGTAATTCATCAGCTTCCCAACCAAATCTTTCTCTTGTCTTAATCCAAGAATCAGATTCAAATGCCCATGTACCATCGATAAAGAATAATGTGTCACCGTTGAACCAAGCTCTCTGGTTTGTAGAGTAGCCATTAAGGTCCCAAGGATAACGATAGTCTTCAGATGCGAGTTTTTCGATAAACTGCATACATCTTTCAACTGCAGGGTCGTTTAAGTTAGACTTTAACTTACCATCTTCAATAGATACCAGCGGAACACCTGTTGTTGCAAGGAATCCGTCAGGAACGTTCCAACCGTCGATAACGTACTTGCTTTCGCCGCTGTTCTGGAATGCGTCAGCCATTTCAAGGAACTTATCCCATGTCCAGTTACCATCTTTGTAAAGCTGGAGCGGGTCCTCAAGACCTGCCTCGTCAATAATAGTCTTTCTGTACCAAAGAATTGTGTTAAGGTTAATATCTGTGATAGCGCACCAGTTCTTGCCGCCCCACATAAACTGGTCCATAACGCTTCTGTACTTGGACCAATCTTCTGTAGTTGTATCAACGATACCGTCGATAGGCTGGAACATGTTCATGTACGCAGAAATAGGGAAGTAACCGATTTCGAAGGGGAATATGTCAGGGGAGTCACCGGCAGCAACTAACTGACCGAGCTTATCGTAACGGTCACCATAAGCTACGTTTGTCCAAACGAAAATGTCGTTTGCAAAGTCAGCACCGTAGGAAGTGTCGCCTAATTCAGGAACACCATACTGAGCCTTAAATAATTCAGCAGCAGCCTGTGTTTCGTCCATATCCCACCAAGCAAGCCACTTAATCTTCTTGGTAACTTCAATGTCTAATTTTGTTTCTTCAGCAATGTCACCTACCTTGTCGATAACATCCTGGTCAGTTTCAAGAGTAGTAGTTGCTACTGTTGTGGTTGTAGCAGCAGCCTCTGTGCCTGTCTGTTCTGTTCTACCGCCTGTGGAGTCACAAGCTGCAACGGAAACAAGTGTTGCGGCAGCGAGAACAGTTGATATAATCTTTTTAGTTTTCATCATTATCCTCCTTTGATAATATCACACTCAATGTATGAGCGTCTATACTAAAATTATACCAGTTATAGCCCATAATGTCAATCATTATATGTCTAAATTTTAGGTATGTCTTTTTGTTTAAAAGTTACAAATTAACTTAAAAAATTTACTTAAATTACTTTATTAAGCGGATTTTAATAGAAAAAGGAGAGATTTTCTCTCCTTTCACATATTTATAAGCGCTGAATAATACTCTGCAACTCCATTTTCGTTTTCACTCTCAACAGCCCCTGCGTACGCCGAAATTGTCGCTGCAGTTGAGGAAACATTACTTAAAAATAAATCAGGCAACTGCCCCTCTCCCCCTGTGTATGTGAGCAGACCGTTTTCTGCAGTTAATCCTGCCGCCTTTAATTCATCAGCGTTACTGTTAAGCATTGCCGAAAGTGCGGTTTTATATAAATAAGATGATGAACTGCCTGTTGCACCAAGCATTGTTGATAATTTATTAAAGTCAGCCACAAATTCAATAAGAGCTGCGGTTTTGTCGGTTCCCACATTGTTTGCCTTAATAAGCTGCTCTGTAGCCACACTCAAATCGTCGGCCGCATCTTTCAAACCGTTATCGCTTGAAACAGTTGTAAAGCCTAATGCTGAAAGCACTGCACCCGCTGTTGTTTCATCTTCGTTGTTTTGAATAGCATAAAGCAGAGTGCTACCGCTGACAGTAGGAACTGCATCGGAAGAAAGTGTGCTGTTTCCTGTAGCTGAAACAACCTTAGTTCCACTACTCTCACGATTAAGCTGTGATTTAAGCACTTCTGAAAAGCTGACGGAATTGCTTTCGCCGCCTCTCACCTGCTGTTTAAATCCCTCAATCTTTGTGCGGATTGCCTTACCGATTGAGCCATAATTATAAACGTACACACTCTCACCTCCATAATTATTTTTATTTTACCACAATTTACTGTAATTTTCAAGTATAATAAGCTTTTTTGGGGGAATAATTTTAAGGAAATAACCAAAAAGGAGAATTATTATGCAGTTAGATGGTTCAAAAACACTTGAAAATCTTAAAACAGCCATTGCCGGAGAGTCACAGGCAAGAACTAAGTATACAATCTACGGTGAGATTGCCCGAAAAGAAGGTTATGAGGCAATCGGTGATATTTTCGATAGCACCGCAGCAAACGAAAAAGCACATGCTGAGCTGTGGCTCTCTCTTGTCAGCGAAGGAATTCCCGCTAACACTCAGAAGGCACTAGAAAATGCGGCAGGTGGTGAGCATTACGAGTGGACGGATATGTACGCAGGATTCGCCAAGACAGCCCGTGAAGAAGGTTTTGATAATATTGCCACCTTGTTCGATATGGTTGGAGCAATCGAGCGTGAACATGAGGCACGTTACCGCTGCTTAATCGAACAGTTAGAGCAAGGAAAAGTCTTTACTGCTGACGGCGAAGAAGTTTGGTATTGTCGCAACTGCGGTCACATTCATCACGGCAAGTCTGCACCTAAGGTATGTCCTGTCTGCAAAAAACCACAAAGCTACTTTGAACGCAAACCCACCGCTTGTAACTAAGAAAAACGCCAACGCAAAAACGTTGGCGCAGTTACATTTCTAAAACCAAAAAGTCGGGCATAAAGCCCGACTTCGAAAAATGATTTCGTTTTGGCGTGGAATAAATTCCCGATTAGCCCTTTACAGAGCCGAGAGTTACACCTGCAACAATGAACTTTGAGAAACAGAAGTAAACAATGATTACAGGGAGAATTGAAAGAGTTAATGCCATGTAAACGTGACCTAAGTCAACCTGACCATTTACGATCATTCTTAACTGAGTGATCCAAAGAGGCATTGTCTTTACAGAATCCTTTGAAAGAATTAAAGCAGGCATGAAGAAGTTGTTCCAGGAAGATGTGAAAGAGAAGATAGCCTGAACAGCAAGTGCCGGTTTTAATATAGGAAGGATAATTTCGTTAAATGTTCTGAATTCATTTGAACCGTCGATACGAGCAGCCTCAACAATTTCAAGAGGCAGTGAGCTTTCCATGTATTGTTTCATGAAGAAGAATACAGTAGGAGCTGCAATTGCAGGAACGATTAAAGGAACAAATGTTTCGGTAAGACCCCATGCAAACATCTGATGATAGAAACCTACGGCAGAAATCTGTGAAGGAATCATCATGATGAGTAAGATGAAGTGGAAAACGAAATTCTTAAAACGGAAGTTGTAAACGTGAATACCATAAGCTGTAAGAGCGGAGAAGTAGATAGAGAGAAGTGCAGATGCACCTGCTACGATAAAGGAGTTTAGCATACCTCTACCGATTAAAACTGTCTTATCTGTGATAGCGCTCTTAAAGTTTGTGATAAGTGAACTACCGGGGAGAAGTGAGAAGGATCTCTGAATTTCAACTGTGTTACGAGTTGCATTGATAATCATAATGTAGAAGAAGAAAATGCTGAGGATTGCGAAGATAGAAAGAACAACGTAACAAACAATACGGTGTACTGTAAGGGAAATGCTCTTGTCTTCATCATAAGCATTCATTCTTGCCTTTGTCTTGGAAGATGCCATCTTACATTCCTCCCTTCTTTGCAGCCTTAGCAGCCTTCTTCTTTTCACGGTTTTCAACACCAGCATCAGTGAAGAAGTAGTAAACAAAGAGGCTTAATGCCGCACATATAATGAAAATAAGTACACTTAATGCACCGCCGGAACCAAGGTCCTTAGTAGTACCACCAATCTTATCGTTAAGGAATACGATGAGTGTCTTACCACAGTTTACAGGGCCTTTACCCTTAAGTAAAATCTGAGGTACGTCGTACATCTGAAGACCACCGATAAGAGAAGTAATAAGAACGTAAATAAGGATAGGACGGATAATAGGAAGAACTATCTTCCAGAAAATCTGACTTGATGTACAGCCGTCGATTTCTGCTGCTTCAACAAGTGAAGCGTCAACACCCATCATAGCTGCCATAAGTAAGATTGTGGTGTTACCGAACCACATCAGGAAGTTCATGAGGGCAACTAGTCCTCTGGAAGCCCAAACGTTATCGAAGAACATAAAGGGCTTTCCTTCATTAAATGTCTTAATAATGTCGTTGATAGGACCGCTCTGGTCAAAGATCAGAACGAACATCATAGCGAAAGCTGCAGCCATGATAAGGTTAGGCATATACATTACTGTTTTAAAGAAACCTAACGCTCTCAGACGAAGTCTGACGCTTGTGAACCAATATGCGAATAAAAGAGAAATAACAATCTGGGGTATAAAACCCATAATCCACATGATGAGAGTATTTCCGAGATATTCGTAAATACGTCCATCACCAAAAAGAAGTTTACTATAATTTTCAAGACCAATGAATGTTTCA
>JAZUOE010000065.1:0-18896 GCA_045604505.1 Ruminiclostridium sp.
CAGCCGTACTTCTGGAAAAGCATGTAGAAGTCGTAGCTCTGCATAATCATGTAGTTAAATTCAAGGAAGGTAAGACCTCTTTCCATTCTCTGCTTGTAGCATTCAAATGTGAGCATCTTATTTACGCTGAAACAAGCGCCAACCTCACGGAGTACATCAACATAGTTAAGTTTTAAGAGCCAATCAGCGTTGTTTACCATAATAGCCTTGCCGTCGGAGAAGTCGATAAACTTGCTCATCTGCTTTTTAAAGCACTCGCAGTTGTGGTCAATATCTTCCTTTGTCAGCATTTTTCTCATATCGGACTTGCCGGAAGGGTCACCAATCATACCTGTACCGCCACCAACAAGGGCAATGGGCTTATTTCCTGCCATCTGTAAGCGTTTCATAAGGCAAAGTGCCATAAAGTGACCTACATGAAGGCTGTCTGCTGTAGGGTCAAAGCCAATGTAGAAGGTAGCCTTACCTGCATTAATCATCTCGGAAATTTCCTTTTCGTCTGTGAGCTGGGCAAGTAAGCCTCTTCTCTGTAATTCTTCGTAAAGTGTCATTGTTTTTATCTCCTTTTTTTAATTTACTTTAATTTAAACTCCATTATGGTAGTTTTCGGTTCAAAGCCGTTATTTTCGCACATTTCAACTGTTCCATTCTCCGCCTGAGCGGAATACTCTACAGCCGTGCAGCTGCTTTCGGCGGCGTAATTGCGCACAAACTCCAGCATTTCACCGTCTATTCCCTTATCACCATAGCCTCTGCGGATAACCAGCAGGTCAATTCTGCACAAAGGGTTTTTGCGGTAAAGCACCTCTTCAGGAGTGTGTATACCGAACACGCAGAAACCGTTTATAATGCCGTTTTCCTCGTCCTCACTGACTATAATCTCATCATCACCGTAAAGGAGCTTTTCTGACAGGTTGTTAAAATAAAAGCTGTCCTCAGGGGGCGGCTGAAATATGTCAGGACGGGTGCGGCAGCGGTTAAGGTGGTATTCCTCATAAATCTCCGCCATTTTTCCTATGTCCATTCCTGTTGCCTCGCGTACCATATCCTCACTCCTTTCAATAAAATGTCAGTTGTGTATTTTCATAGCCTTGCTTATAAGCGCTGATAATGTCCCTCATATTATAAAGTATGCCGCAGCGGTCACATTCTTCTGTAAATACCCGCCATAGCTGTTTTGCTCTTGCGGAATGGCATTCATAGTAGTTTCCGTACTGCTTAAGGTATTTCGGTACAGGACTTTCTGCTCCGAAAATACGATTAAGTGCCGCAAAATAATGCTCACGCTGATTGCCTCTCAGGGTCATTCCAAAAGCAGGGTATATTATCCGCACTCCGCATTGATGTGCTGTTTTTACAATGCCTCTTATGTTGTCGTCAGTATCCTCAATAAAAGGCAGTACAGGCATTAATGTTATCCCTGTAAATAACCCTGCGTCGCTCATTTTTGCCAACGCCTCAAAACGCTGTGACGATACCGCCACATTTGGCTCAACCAGTTTTGAGAGCCTATCATCACAAGTTGTCACCGTCATTTTCAGCAGTATTGGAGAATGCTCCTTTATACTTGTAAAAATATCAATATCACGTGTAATAAGGGGACTTTTTGTAATTACCGTAAGTCCGTAGTTGTATGCGTCAATAAGCTCTGCCGCGTGTCGGCTCAACTGCTCGGTTTCCTCAAAAGGGTTATAGGGGTCACTCATTGACCCTGTGCCGATAATACCCGGCTTTACCTTTCGCCTCAACTCATCACGCAGGATAGGCAGGGCATTTTCCTTTGCCTTTATTTCTTCAAAATTTTCTATACCATAGCACTCACTTCGGCTGTCACAATAGATACAGCCGTGACAACAGCCACGATACAGGTTCATATTATAATCATTTCCAAACCATTCGGAAGATTTATTCTTCTGCAGAATAGTTTTTGCGGGAATTGTCTGCATATAAGCACCTTACTGCTGAGTCATCTGACCGATACTGTCCATAATGCTCTTTGTAACGGAAACATAAAAGTCCATTTTCCATTCTCCGTCATACTCAACCACCAGCAGATGCACCCCGTTATCTGTGCCTATCATTGCTTTCTCGCTCTCGCTCATGTCAGGATAAGATAAATAAACCTTATAAGCGTCTGTAAAGGCATAGTCGGGATTTTCAACGTCTGCTATATGTGAAATAAAGGCATTGTATTCTGCCAATTCTTCGGCTGTCACCTGCTCCGCATTGAGAAATTCCATATCCTTTATCTGCCCCATCCAGGCAAAAATATTGTTGTCGTCAGGCTCGGTGGCAATTTTCAGCCTCTCAATAACAACCTCGTCCTCTGCCCATTCTCCAAAGGTCAGATAATAAACCGCATCAAGGTTTGTGTATTTCATTACACCCTCATAATCACGCTCCACCATAGCTTTATAACCCTTTTCGGCAATTTCTATAACCATTTCCTCTTCAGAGGTTTCCGTTTCCGCCGCTGTTGTGGTTGCTTCGGTTGTTGTAGTAATTACAGGGGTGGTTGCAGTTACTTCCGTTGTTGTAGTGGTTTCAGGAGTGGTTGTAGTAGTTTCAGGAGTGGTTGTAGTCACTTCCGTTGTTGTAGTAGTTTCAGGGGTGGTTGTAGTCACTTCTGTAGTAGTAGTGGTGGTTTCAGAGGTGGTTGTAGTCACTTCTGTAGTAGTGGTTTCAGGGGTGGTTGTAGTCACTTCTGTTGTTGTAGTGGTTGCCTCAGTAACAGAGGGCTCGGCTGTGTTACAGCCTGTCATTGCTAAAAGAGAGCATATTAAAATTGTGCCTATAACTTTTCTTTTCATAACACACATTCCTTTCATACAAAAACGCCCTCCGACTGCATAACAGTCTGAGGGCGTGTTACCGCTGTACCACCTCAGTTTGCCGGATTTTAAAAACCCGACCTCTTTGGACGCTGTAACGGGCGTACCCGTGCAATGCTACTGTAATTCACACCGCCGCTCGGAGAGGTAATTCACCAAACTGCTCCCAATCTGTTCACACCAGCCACAGACTCTCTGAAATGGGGTTACAGCCGCTACTATGTTCCCGTCAACGCTTTTATTAATGGTATCTTAACATATTTAAATGGGTTTGTCAAGAAAAAAGCTCAAATCTGCCCTTTTGATTTATAAAAGGGTACTTTTCCTTGTCAACAGGAGATAAAAACAAGTTCAAAGGTCTTGCCCACAGGCTTTTTTTACCGTATAAGGCACGATAAATAACCAACTCTTCTTCATTCTCCGTGTGGTTTGCTAATCCTACTATCTCATAAAGATACTTCTTTTCTGCTTTTTCGGATTCCGATAAGGTTTCGTATTTAAAATGGCGGACAACCGCACCTGCTTTTAAATCTTCCCTAGTCATATTAATCCCCCTCAAAAAGAGGTGTTGAGAAATATCTTTCGGCTGTATCAGGGAGAACGGTTACAACCGTCTTGCCCTTGCCTAACTTTTTCGCTAATTTCTTTGCCGCCGCTACATTTGTACCTGCGGAAATTCCACACATAATGCCCTCAAGTCTGGCTAAATCCTTAGCGGTTTCAATTGCCTCTTCGTCGGTAACAATATAAACCTCGCTGTAGATATTCTGATTCAGGTTTTCGGGAATAATGCCGTCACCGATACCCATTTGCAGGTGTGTTCCGATAGTGCCACCTGCTAAGATTGCCGCATTCTGAGGTTCAACCGCCCATATCTCAATTGCAGGATAAAGCGCCTTTAATGTTTCACCGATACCGCTTATTGTACCGCCTGTGCCGATACCTGAGCAGAAACCATGAATTTCCTTTCCTGCCTGTTCCACTATTTCAAGCCCTGTGTGGTGCTTGTGAGCAAGAGGGTTTGCAGGGTTTTCAAACTGCTGAGGGATAAACACGTTAGGGTTTTCATCACGCATACGCTCGGCTGTCCTTAAGCATTCATCAATGCACTCACCGATATTTCCCGCATCGTGAACAAGCACAACCTCTGCTCCGTAATGGCGAACAAGCATACGTCTTTCCTCGCTGACGGAGTCGGGCATGATAATTACGGTTTTATAGCCCTTAACTGCACCTATAAGAGCAAGACCTATACCCTGATTGCCGCTTGTTGGCTCTACAATTATGGTGTCTTTATTTATAATTCCCTGTTCTTCGGCGGTAATAATCATGTTATATGCGGTACGTGTCTTAATTGAACCGCCCACGTTAAGACCCTCGAATTTTACAAGTATTTCCGCGCTGTCCTCATCAACCATACGGTTCAGGCGGATTAAAGGGGTGTGTCCGATAACTTCTAAAATGTTGTTGCTAATCATATTGTCTATCCTTTCGGGTTATATACATTATTATATTCTATAAATCCATACTTTGATATTATAGCACAACCGTATTCTGCCGTCAAGGAAATTTTCGGCAATCTATATAGGGCATTTTTACCTAAATCAAAAAATAATCTTGTGCATTGCGCCAAAAAAACGTTTTCATTATTGACAGGCAAACTATTTTTATTTATAATTAATTATGTATCAAAACAATTAGGGGAGAGGTATGCCCTTTTCCAAATATGAAAGGAAGGTTAAACAATGAAATTAAGAAAAATCTTAGCCGGTTTCCTTGCGGGAGCAGTGGCTATGAGCAGTATGGTTTTTACAAGCGTTACTGCTAGTGCGGCGGCAAGCGCGGCAAATACCACAACCTTAAACCTGGCTTCGGAAACGCTTAATAACGATTACTACAGTAGCACTACTCAGACAGTTACTTTCACTGGCGGATGGCAGTCCTGCTGTTTTTGGATAGGCGGTTCTGACCATAGCTATTATGATTCCGTTACTGTTGAATATTCCGCGCTCACAGGTGCTACATACTTCCAAGCTATTGTAGAATATGCAAACGGAACAGCAAACACTGTAGCAGGAAGCAGCGAAACTAGCGGTACAATTACCGTTGCTTTAGATGAAACCGGAAAAACCGGCGGTATTAGCCAGATTATGCTCCAGACAGATGCTGCAGGCTCTGTTAAGATTGATGAAATTTCAATTAATGCAAGTGCAACAGCACCCGCTGTTTACAATGAATGGAAAGAATCTGAGGGCGTATATACTTGGTTAGCTAATAACGACCCTATCATTGGCGACGCAGGATATAACGATACAGCTCCTACACAGCTCGAAATTGACCTTACTGACTATATTCCTGAGGGATGCACCATTGCAGACGTTACAAGCGTTTCTACTACCGTTACTGTAACAGGAAATGCTGGCGGTACAGTTGGTCTTTCCATCCCTGTTGACGGAACTCCTAACTATCAGTGGACTTCAGGTGAATTTACATCTGGAACACCTTATGTTATAGACACTGCTTTAGGTATCTTTGAAACAGAAACCTTAAAGGTTGGTATCAGCTGGATTAATTACGGCACAAAGGTTACCGTTGAAGTTGAAGTCGACGCAACCGCTCCCGCCCCCTCCTCCTACGCAATCACTTCAAGCCAGACTAATGGCGGTTCCTTTGCAGTAACTCTCAATAACGACCCTGATTCAACTGAAGTTATTACTGAAGCTGAAGCAGGCGATGAAGTATATATCTTCTTCAACCCTAACATAGGCTATGAGCTCATTGCTTATATGATTAGAGGCAGAAGCACTGGTGACTACTATGCCAATGTAAACAGCGCCGATTCAGAAGACGTCAGCCTCAGCGACACCGAATATATAACCTTTGAGATGCCTGAAGAACCTGTTGCTATTGTAGCATACTTCGGTATGGTTTCGTATGATGTCACCGTCTTACCCTATGAAAACGGTACAGTTTTCGCAGATAATTCCATAGCATCCTATGGCGACGAAATCAAAATCACTGCTACTCCCTCTTCCGGCTATGAGGTTTCTTCTATCGTTGTAAAAGACACTACAGGCAAAACTATCGCTACAACAGATACATTCTTAATGCCCGACTCTGATGTTACTGTCGAAGTTGTTTTCACAGCAACAGACGAAGAAGATAATACAGAAACAGGCGCTGAAGATGATTTTACAGCAACCGTTATTGATCTCGGCGCACCTACTGGCGGTTGGGATGCAACATTTGATGACGCTACAGATACAATTAATATATCTAATGCCTGGGGTGGTATGACTTGGGATATTATCAGCGATTGCTCTGATTACAGCAAGATTGTTTTAAAATACAGCGATTCTACACTCGCCAACATATTATTAACTGTTACATACAGCGACAATACACAAGATTTCCAGACAGCAAAAGCTGCAAACGGTGAAATCACACTTGAATTAGACGACGCTAAGAAATCCGACGTTTTACATGTTAACATTGGCGGAAGTAGTATTCCCGGTTCAATAAAGATTATTTCTATTGAGCTTATCCCCGAACCTATGTTTAACAAGACTGCTGCTGAATTTGAGGCTGCTGACGCAGGTAAAATCGTTGCTCAGACAGCTATTATCGACGGTGCAAAGGCTATGCGTTTCACAATGCTCGTTGGCATGGACGCAATCGAAAAGGCAGAAAAGGTTACATTCACCCTTAACAATGGCACAACTACAAAGACTTATGAGTCCAAAAAATACTACACAGCTCTTTCTGCTAGTGGCGCTACAGTAAATGCTCCTGAGGGTTATGGCTTTGTATCTCTTACAGTTACAGACATTCCTGACGGCGTTACAGTAACCTGCACAGATATTGAATTCACAATTTCAGATAATTAAAACGGAGGTAATCGAAATGAAAAAAGAATATTTAAAGCCTGAAATCGAAATCTCTGTTTTTGCAACAGAGGACATCATCACAGCAAGTAGTGTTGACAGCAGCACTACAGGTTTAACAAGAGGCGCTGATTTAGGTGATACAACTACAGGCGGCGTTCCTTATGATGATATTTTCTAATTAAAAATAATTACTGCCGCATGGGAAAACCTGTGCGGCAGAATTAATTAAAGGTGAATTATGAAAAAATTACTTATTTCTATTTTGGCATTAGCTGCCGTGTGCTGCCTTAGTGCCTGTGGCGGTGACAAAGAGGAGCAGACCTCTTCATTTACAACCACCCCGCCCCCCGAAACAACAGAAACTACTCCCGAAGAAACAAAACAGGGACTTATTGCAGAAGAAACTCCTGAAAATGACGATATCGGCTGGGGAGATTTTGAGGTTATCGGCTGATGAAAAAGTACATAATCTGCGGACTTAATACAGAGTGCGATTTTCGGCACAATATTATGGTTTCCCGCTCGGAAAAGTACCTTGCCCCATTTGATAAGGCTGATATAAGTATACCTTATCCTGCTGAAGAAATGGCTGGGTATGACCTTACCGCCCCGCATCTGACCACAGAGGAGCGGGAGCTGATGTGTACAGGGCGTGAATTTTATACCGCCTTGCTGAATTTCAACGGATTTATGCTACATTCGTCAGCGGTTGCGGTTGACGGTAAGGCTTATCTTTTTTCTGCTCCCAGCGGTACAGGAAAATCCACCCACACACAGCAATGGCTTAAGCTGTTCGGGGATAAGGCAATGATTATTAATGACGACAAACCCGCAATCCGCATTGAATCTGACGGAATTTATGCCTACGGCACACCCTGGAGCGGTAAAAGTGACCTTAATGTAAACGGCCGCTTTGAAGTAGCAGGTATCTGTGTTTTGGAACGCTCGGCGGAGAATTTCATCGCCCCTCTTGATGAGGGCACGGCAGTTTTTTCTATTTTAAATCAGACTATCCGCCCTGCTGACCCGCTGAAAATGGCGACGCTCCTTGCTCATCTTGATAAGGTGATAAAAGCGGTGCCTGTATGGAAAATGGGGTGCAATATTTCGGTTGAGGCAGCAAAAGTTGCGTATAACGCAATGTCTGAAGGAAAAAGTTGAGTAAAAAGAAATTTTTGAACAAAATAAAGCAGGGCGACAAATATCGCCCTGTTTTTAATTATCCTTAAATGTCTTGAATTTAACCGCTGTGTTTTTTCTGTTTACAGTAACCGCCTTAACCCAGCGTATCACCCAACATATCGGCAGCAATACAGGAACCCTACGGAGTATGGGGTATTGCTCCTGCATAAATTTAACGCCCGGAAATATCTTTTTAAACAGGTAAGAAACCTTGTTCTGCCCTTCCATTTCCCGCGTTACCATATTTTCAAAATTACCGTAGGTGCCGCTGCTGATTACGTAGCTTTCCGCCTGACGGTATTTTTCATCAAAAGGTTTTTCATCAAACCACATTGCCGCTAAGTCAAGGAATAGGCGGTATTCCGCCCCTGCACCCACTTTTTCAAAGACGGGGTAAAGCTTTTCCGTATCAACAGGGCGTTTTTTCAGGAAAACATATATATCCATAAAGCTGCGCAGCCCTGTACCGCCTAAATTGTAGTGCTTTATGCCGTGCGCCATTACGTACATAAAGCTGCTTTCAGTGTTAAGATTGTATCGGCTGCCCTTGACATTTTCCGCCATTTCCCATATCTGCTTAAAAATGGGCGAAAATTCTTCCCCCTCATTGCCGAAAAGGTCACGGTGTACTTCCACATTCATTACAGGCTGCTTGTAATAAACATCATGTACGCCCTGTTCTAATTTATTAACCTCATAGCCTATGGAAAGCATGGCTGCTTTTGCCTTATTTGCGTCCTTTTCATCTATAAAAACGTCAATATCCGACATTGTACGGTAATCGCTTTGCGGGTACAACCCCTTAAGCTCGGTGCCTTTCAGGGTGATAAAATTTATTCCCGCCTTTGTAAAAGCAGCGGTAATGGTTTCAAGCTCCATTTCCTGAATTATGTCTTTGGAAAGCGCCTTGTCCCGTATTTCCGCCCACTTTTTCTGTAAATCAGAGGTGGGCTTTTTTGTCAGCTTTTCTATGCCGTAGTACGCCATATTTGCAACGCTATGAGAATCCGCAATAGCAAAAACTCTGTCAAAGCTGAGATTTTCAGGCAGTTCTTCAGGTTGTTCCTTCTTTAAAACAGCATTCAGCAGGTGCAAAAGGTATTCCCATTCATTAATGAACCTCGCCATAGGTGATTTCCCCTTCCTTTAAAATCAAATGCTTTGAACATATATCAAGCGCTTTTCGTCTGTGAGTAACAATAATTACGGTCTTATTTTCCATAGCTGCAATGTTTTTTAATAGCTGTGCCTCTGTCTGTTCATCAAGGGCAGAGGTTGCCTCGTCTAAAAGAAGTAAGGGAGCGCCGCTTAATATCGCCCTTGCAACTGCAATACGCTGTGCCTGACCCTCTGAAATGCCAAAGCCTTTTTCCCCGATTTGGGTTTCCATTCCGTCGGGCAATTCGTTTATGAACTCCCACGCACAGGCTGTCTGTGCGGCAGCTTTGATTTCATCTTCAGAGGCCGTCTCATTAAGGAAGGTTATGTTATCCCTGACAGTGCCCGAAAAAAGGAAATTCCCCTGAGGTACATAAGAAAAAATACCCCTGCTTTCCCCACCTGCACTATAATTCATGCCATCTGTTTCAAAGAGGATTTCACCCTTTTGCTGACGGTAAACACCTAAAAGAAGACGGAAAAGGGTTGACTTTCCGCCACCTGAAATACCTGTAAGGGAAACAAAATCCCCCTTTTCTATCTCAATGTTTACATTGCTTAAAACCTTGTTTTCGCCGTAAGAAAAGCTGACATCACGTAATGTCACACGGCGGAAATCCTTATAATCAAGCTGTTTTTCGGGCTGCGGCTCATCGGGTAATGCCTCTAGCTCCATTATTCGTTCAGCAGAGGCTATGGTGCTGTAAAATCGTGGGAGCAATGCCGAAAGTGAGGCAAAGGGAGTCTGTATCTGATTTACAAGCTGAAGTATTGCGGTGAGCGTACCGTAAGTCATTGCCCCGTCCATAATTTTAAAGGCGCCCCATACAATTGCATAAAGATACCCTGCCTGAAATACAAAGCCAAAGCCTGAATTTGCAACAATACTTACGGCTCTTCTCTTCATTCTTGCACTGAAATAAGCCTTTTCATTGCCGCTGCTGATATTTTTTATCTTCTCTTCTACACCGAAAACACGGACAACAAGAAGATTTTCCAACGTTTCCTGCAAGAAAGAGCGGACCTTACCCTGCTTTTCCTGAACATCTTTATGAAGATGCTTTATTTTGCCTCTGAAAAATTTTGAAACAAGGAAAAGCACTGTACCGGCCGCAATAAACAGCAGTGTAAACCCTGTATCAAGGGTCATCAGCACCACTGCCGCACCTATCAATCGCGTAATCACTCCTGTAATTGCGGGTAAAATTCCCACAAGTCCGCCTATAACAACCGACGCATCTGAAAACATACGGTTAAGCAGCTCACCGCTATGGTAGGCGGAAGTTTTTTCATAATCCTTATGGAGAATTGTAGATAAAATGTGGTTTCGGTATGTAATTTCAAGCCTTGCGCGTATAGATTCATCAATGCTGTTACAGAAAACACGTAAAAGGAGCATTAACAGAATAACTGCAAAAAGCCCTACACCGCTGTAGATAACGCCCCTTGCGTCCTTTCCAACTGCTGCGTCCACTATAGAGCGGCAAAGCAGAGCGAAAAGCACTGAAACAACCGAAAAAACAACGTTGCCGACTATCAGCAGAAACAACCGCAGGTGTGTTTTTTCAGAACTTTTCCATATCCATTTTACAGCCAACTTGTCGCTGTCTTTAACCGCCATTATGCTGTCCTGCCCTTTCCGAAAATACTGCGGAGTTTAAAAAACACCCGCCTAATAAAAAAAGAACGCCACAAAAACAGGTACAGCCTGTACCCTGCTTTTTTCGGGGTTATAAGCTTTTCACCCCGATAGATTTTTGTGACGTAACCGATAATATGTCTGTTTTCAATACCTGTTTCAAGGGAAATCTGATTGTCGCCGCACATGGTGTAGCTGCCGTTTTCCGCTTTTACAACCCTATGAAGAACATATTCCTTATTATCCCTCAGATAAAAGGCAATGTCGTTCTTTTTAAGATTGCCGACAGGTTTTTCAAGGCATACAGAGTCCTGCCCCGCCCTTATCAGCGGCAGCATACTTGTGCCTTTTGGGTAAATGCGAAACTCACCGCCGCTTTCAAGCACCATACGGATTGTTTCATCATATTCTGACAGGCTGAACTCCTGCTTATTCAAGTAAATCAGCCTCTTTCAGTGTTTCTATAAAGTTATGCACATCTACTTCAGCAGTTGCTCCGTCAATATCATATTCAAGGAGCATTATACGTGTCAACTCCTTTTCGTCAATGTCATTCTGCAGGTTTTCCCACAAAAATCTGCCTGTTTCATTAAGGCGGATAATTCCGTTGAAGTTACGGCTTTCTTCACCTACGGCAACTACAACGTTCTGTTCACCAACCTGTCTTAATAAAAAACCATTCTTTATCTTCATATCTGTTCCTCCCGCATTTATTTTTATATTCAGCTTTATTATAATACTAATTAATCGAAAAGTCAAGAAAAAGCGGGTATAATACAATTTTTACGGGCGGTAGATTGCCGCCCGTATTTTTTCATTTATCGAAAACTTTTTATTCACTCTCCACACTCACATGCTCTTCCATATCAAAAAACGGTCTTGGGTCAACAGACATTCCTCCGTGCTGTAGCTCAAAGTGCAGACAAGGACCTGTAACCCAGCCTGTATTTCCAATTGCAGCAATTACATCACCCTTGCTGACCTTCTGACCTGCCTTAACATAAATTTCACTGCAATGCATATAAAGGGTCTTGTACTCATTTTCATGCTCGATTACCACCCACTTGCCATAATTATAACCTGCCTCATATTCGTTTGTAACAGTTACAACCGTACCGTCTGCGGCGGCGTAGATGTTTGAGCCATGACAACCTTCCCAGCCGTAATCCATACCCTCATGTAAGCCGCCCCGCCATTCATCATAGCCGTATTGAGTTGTTATAGCGTCGGGTTTATCCACAACATCTCCTAAGGATATATAAGGTAAGTCAACAATGATTGAACCTTTATAGTTATAAACAGTGCCTTTTGTTTCTTCTGTTGGCTCAGCGGTCTGTGTGTAGGTGCTTGTTGTGGTTGTTGTTACCGTCGGCACCAGCTCTCCGTATGTTGTAGTTGTGATGTCGCTTTTAACAGGCAGAGTCATAGTGACAGTGGTTGTTTCTGCAGTGGCGGTTGTGGTTGTTTCTGCAGTGACAGGTAAGGTTGTTCCCGCAGGTTCAACGGAAATATTATCACCACCAAAAAAGTGATTTACACCCACTATGCAGCCAAACACCGCCGCTGCGGCTGCGATAACGAAAATAATATTACCGCCATGCCCTTTTTTCACTGTCCCTCTTAAATCTGCTGTTTTTTTTGCCTCTTCGGGTGGCAGGTCTGCCGATTCAAGTATGTACTTTTCATCAATTTTTTCAAATGCGTTTCTCCACATCTGCTGTTTCTTATTCATATACAACACCTCTTTCTGAAAGATATTTCTGAAGATTGCTGCGAATACGTGAAAGCCTTGTTTTCACTGCCGATTCGCTCATGTTAAACCTTTGTGCAATTTCGCTTATAGACATATTATAGTAATACCTCGCCATAAACAGCTTACGGTTTTCAGGCTTTGAGCTTTCAAGAAAGGCATTTAATATTTCTCCTAGCTCTATGCCGTTTTCCATTCTATCAACTGTCGCCTCGTCGTTAATGAGCCATTCCAACTCCTCTAACGAAATATCAGCATTTCTGCGGCTGTTTTTACTGTAGATTTCAAATGCCCCGTTTCTTACAATCGCACATAGATAAGCACAAAGGGACTTAGGCCGTGTAGGGGGAATAGATTTCCATATTTTCATATATGAACTGTTGAGGCATTCCTCTGTGTCCTCATTGCTTTTAAGTATGCCGTAGGCTATTTTTCTGCACAGCAATCCATACTTCGTCTGTATTTCAGTCAGAGCGTCCTCTGAACGCTGAAAAAACAATTCAATTATTTCCTTATCAGCTGCCACGTGACCATCTCCTCTCAAGAAATATGACGGGTGATTCAGAAAAAGGTTACATTTTTATTATACAAATTTTGTCGGGTTTTTCAAGATATGAACAATTGCTATGAACATTTACACATTACTATTTGTATAATTATATTACTTTATACAAATAGAAATATATTAAATTATTCGTTTTTGTATATTGCAAGTATTATTATACTATTTGTTATACGCGCTTTTATAACAAATTGTCTATAATCTATAAAATTATACATTAAGTTGTCATTTTGTGCAGATTTTTGTCACATAGGAACAGAATTTCGTCAGTTTGTGGAGGCAAAGGACATAAACATAGCTTTTTGCAAATTATTTGCAAAAACATACCATAGGGTGAAAAGGATTCAGGGAGAAAATGTGCTATTATGTACTTGTAAGAAAAAACAACCCGACATAAGGAGGAAAACATTATGGCAATTACAAAAATCACTAAGCTTGAAAACTGCGCTTGTGCTGAATGCAAAAAGACCCATTATACAAAGTGGGAGATAATCTACAAAAAGGGGGATAATTTCCTTTGCAGTGAATGCGCTGAATTTGATGACGAAAATCTGCTCTACTACGCTTTAGACGGAGAGGCTCATCTTATTGTTGATGAGGTTTCAGTTAAAAAGCTTGACAACGGCAGGTACATTCTTAACGATGCGGCAGACCATTACTACATACAAAGCTTAGAAGGAGAATTTTTATCCAACTACACTTTAGAAAAGCAGGATAATGATTATTATCTTAACCTGCCTGAAAAAATGATTTGCCCCATTCAGAAGTATTCTGCAAGACGCTTTAACAGCATTGTAAAACGCTTTCAGTATTGGACAGGTTATGAGAATATATTTTTCATTACCGACAGTGACCGTGAAATTATTGGTATTTCAAACCTGCCCTCAAGAAGGTTAAGAGCCAACAATTTCCCCTCACGCAGCAAAATCCACTTAAGCTACACTGCCGAAGAGCTTGAGGCGGAGTCCATTAAGAACAATTTAAGCGGTAGTATTGCCGCTGCTCTGAATGAATTTAAACCAAAGGAGCTTTTGGATTACTGCCGTGAAAGAATACAGGGACAGGGCACACAACTAAAAATCGCAGTATACCTTATTTACAGGTATATGGAGATGATTGCCGAAGGAAAGCCTTTTACAGCACAAAATTGGGTGCTTACCGCCCCGAGCGGAATGGGTAAGACGGAATTTTACCGCTGTATAAGAGATTTCTTTGAACTGAAGAATATCCCTCTGCCTGTTACAATCATTGACCTGAGCCAAATTACAGAAGAAGGTTTTAAGGGAATCAACGCAACACAGATTCCCAAGAAAATGCTGGAGGAAAAGCCTGAATCCAAAGGCTATGGCATCTGCTTTTTCGATGAGGCAGATAAGAAGTGTGTGCCAAGCTATAGTAATGGCGTTGACGTAAATCAGGCGGTACAGTCCAACCTGCTGACGTTGGTTGAGGGCATTCGCATGAAGATTGACATATCAAGAATTGACAACGCTGAATTCGACTCTAGCCGGACAATGTTTATTTTTATGGGAGCCTTTCAGGAATTGCGCCACCGTAAAATGCGCGAAAAAAACTCTCCTGCAAGACCAAGTTTTCACAGCAAGAAAACTGATGATGAGGAGAGTCACCGAAATAACGACGCATTTTTCGACAACTTGACAATTGACGATATTATTAAATTCGGAATGAGGGAAGAATTGGCGGGACGCATTACTCAGGTGGTTAATTTCCACAAGCTTTCAAAGGAAAATATGCTCATCATTATCCGCAACAAGGTTATGGAAATTTCCGAACAGATTGGAGCCGTCATAAGTCTTACAGAAGAGGCGGAAATGGAGCTTGTTGACAGCGCGTACGGGCCTCTTGGTATAAGAACGCCCATGAATATTATCCGCGAACTTGTGCAGCAAACTATAGCTGAATATTTCTTTGATGAAGGCGGTAGCATTTTTAATATGGAAATTGTAATTGAGTCGAAAAATTCCGCATATAGAAATCACAGCAGAAAAGCGGGGTAATGGTGTATAAAAGTATAACCTGTGAGTGCGGCTCACAGGTTATTTTAATTCTAACTAATATATTGAAATTAGCTTTAATCATTCAATCCAACGAACAGTAAAAAATCCCTCTGTCCATTCAGGTTTATCTACTTCATGTTCATCTATTGAAAAGCAATCTATTGGATATTCTCTAAACCCTTCCAGTTTAGCCATTTTTTCAATCATGTCATTTGCCTTATCTTTAGACGAAAATACACCTATCAAGCTTATTCAATGCTGCAAGCAAACAGAATACAAGGTTTTAAGGACGGCAGATTGTGGATGATACCAAAAACTTCGGTGATTGAATATGTGGAGAAAAGCAAAAATGTAGTATAAAATACGTGAGGACAGCGCCAATATGTGCTGTCCTCGCTGTTATTTCTTATTCTTTTTTACTGCCTTTGCGGTTTCCTTGATACTATCAAGATATGCCTGTTCCACAGGCGAGTATGTTTTTCCGTCAGAAGCAGTTGTTGCAAAATTTGCAACAACTGAATCTTTTATTAGTTCACCTTCTTCAAAAACATTCTTAATATGTCTCGAAATCGTGGATTTGTCACGCTGAAACAGCTCTGCCATCTGGTCAAGTGACAGCCAAACTGTTTCATTCTGCATATTAACATTTATCTTAGTCAAGCCGTCATCTGACTGATAGATAATAATTTCGCCGTAATTTTCCATATTTCCACATCCAATCGAGTTTAATGCTTATACAAATTATAACACGATTTTATAAAAAGTGCAATCTTAATAAAAAATAAAAGGAGCAGTCCGCAAACCGCCCCTTAACACTTAGCCGAAATCTCAGATATATTTTCATTAACCATTCTGTAAAAAGTGGTTTTCTTAAGCCCAGTTTTCCTCATAGTAACAACCGCCGTCTGCTCACCCTCAAGCCACTTTCTGCATTCATCAAAGAAGTTGTCAGGAATAGCTTTCTTAGGTCTGCCGAATGGTATGCCTTTTTGCAAAGCAATGTCGATACCCTCACGTTGCCTGAGCTTAATTTTCTGTCTTTCTTTTTCGGCAGTATAGGCGAGTAATTCAATACAATCCTCATCAACCCCAAAGCTCCAGGCAATATCATAGAGGTCATCAAGGGCAGTGTTTCTTCTGAAATAGCTGAGGTACCAGTTGTCCCAGTCATCATAGTCAAAAAAGCTCTTTTCTGTTTCGCCAAAGCGGTCGATTTTCAGAATGTCACCCTCCTTGATTTCAAGCTCATACTTTGGGCGTTTTGAAATGCCCAGCTTTTTCATCGTGTTGGCAAGAATATCCTTTGTACTTGCATAGAGATAGAAACCGTCGTTGTAGAAATCGTAAATTGTTAAGGGGTTACTTCCTCTGACAAAGTAGATATTATCATCAGTGTCGAGAATTGTAAAGACAAACGAGCCTTTCAGAGTTTCAGCCATAGTTCTGATTGAATCAAAGCCCAGATGTTTTTCCTTTTCGATAAGCTGAACCGCAGCATAGCTGTCGGTTTCTATCATTGTTTCAGGAATCTTCTTATCCCTATGGAGTTGAAAATCATTAGTCAGCACCCCATTATGAGCAAGGGCAAATTGTTGCAATCCTGCTTTGCCAAGAAAAGGGTGATTGTTGTAGTTTAAAAGCTGATTGCCTTGTGTTGTCATTCGTGTGTGACCCATAATCACGCTGACATTGTCAGGCAGTCGTAAGTTCATTTTATGGGCAGGCATAGGTCGCTTGAAAACGGTAAGCTTGTCTTTATTGTTAAAAGCGAAACCTGTTGCATCTGTACCTCTTGCCTCGCACTCCTTTGAAAGTACCTTTAAAATCTTCTCTTTCGCCTTTGTAGATAGGCGGTGGTTGTAGTCTATAAGTCCGAAAACTGCACACATAATTTATTCCTCCTCTGCGGTTTCAATTGGTTCGTTGATATATAATCTGCGTTCTTTGAGATAAGTAATAAGCTCAGGGTAAAACTCTTCATCAATACCTTCCACAAACTCTGTCCAGCTTATTTTTGAGATTTCCTCGTCGTTAAAGGAAAGTGCATATTGACAGATAAGGTCTACAAGTTCAAGAGTTGCAATTATGGTATTGACTTTCAATGTCCCTCTGAACATTCTGAATTCTACCGTGTTCCAGTTCTGTAAGTTGATACAGGAATATCGTCCGTTACAGCCTTTCTTGGCGTGTTCTAAGATTTCCTTAGGCGTATTCTTGTAGCCATACCTTGCCGCCCATCTGTTCATTGTGTACTCAGAACGACGGCTGAATTTAAGCAGTTCTTCCCAGTGATGTTCGACAAAATACAAAACTCGTGAGATTCGTTCATCCTGAATCTCACGAGTTTCTCCAAAGGTTGTTCTGTTAACGTGGATATGTAACCCACAGGTTGTTGTCTTATGGCTCTTGTAATCTAAGTCTAATGCCTTTTCGCATAGCTTAGTCCAGAGCATTTCGGACTTATGATATTCCAGTGACATAGGATGTGTAACTATCTCCATCCCATCATTTAAAGAGCCATCTGATTTAATGTAGATATTTTCATCGTTGCTGTTGGCAATGCACAGAAGTTTTTCGGCGTTGCTTCTCGACTTGCCGCCATCATCAATTTCAAGTTCAACACCGAAATATCTGTTGCCCTCGCCGTAAAATATGGGGCTTGGCTTGTAGCTGTAATCGTGGATTGAGCTGTCGTCATAACAGAAACTGCAATAGGCATTGTCAAAATCATCATATCCTGCATTGTCTTGATGAATAACTCTTCCGCACTCCTGACAGGTTGCGTAGTGATTATCGTAACAACTATCACAAAGCACTGTGTCGGAATCTCCTGCATTATCGTTCCGCCATATCCGACAGCCGCAATGGTCGCAGATGTAGGTTTCATCATCAAGGCAATCCTGACAGTAACATTCTTCATCTAACCAGAAAGCAGTGTCTTCTGTAAGTTCACAGCTGCAACAGGTACAGTTAAATTCACTCATCAGTACTCCTCCCCTAAAAGCATTGTTGTGTGGGTGCCGTCATCGATAACGAAAACCATTTCTGTTACAGGCTCAGTGTCAAGCAGGTATTCACGCTGATATTCAGGTTGCTCTTGCTTGTGGGTTATCTTCTGTCTGCCGTTTTCGACGGTTAAATAAAAAAACTGGATGTAGTCCTTCGGCTCATCCAGTTTTTCAATTAAGTTCCACAGAAACAGCTGGGTCAGGAGGGGGATTCGCTCGTTGGCCCCTTTGGTTAAGTAGTATTGGTTTTTGAACATATTTACTCCTTTCAGACACAAAAAATGCTCAGACATTATGCCTGAGCGGAATTTTATGATCCTTTAAAATGGTAGCGAGCATATCTCGCTCATTTTTATGATATATAATTGAATTTATATTAGTTTTCATTACTATCTCTTATTTAATTGATATGCTATTTATAATTGTTTGTACATCATCATCCATATAAGTGATGCTACCATTTAAGTCTCCGACAACACAAATGCTTAAAGAATCGTTTTCACTGTGCAAATCAAACATATATATGTTTTTTTCAAGCACATCGTCATTAACTGAAGTGCCGCACCAACCTTCCCATATCCTACCCTCTAACTCTATTTCAATATAATTGTCATTATTAAATGATTCTGACATATAATGCCCGAAATCTTCCCAATATTCGATTTCTATTGAATTAAGCAAATAAGAATCATTTTCATTTTTTATGTATTCGCCTTTATAAAATTTTAAACTATATGGATCTATTCCTTCTTCGTCTTCTTCAATTGCCCAAAAGTTTTTAAGAGGCAAAACAGTCCAACCATCAGGACAAAATGCTGAAACAAAATCAGTAGCAATTGTTTTACCAGAATAATCGTCTAA
>JAZUOE010000066.1:0-2307 GCA_045604505.1 Ruminiclostridium sp.
AAGAACTCTTAAACAATCTGTATCAAATATTGCCCATGACTTGCGTACACCTCTTACAGTTATAAAAGGGAATCTTCAGCTTTTGGAAAAAGAGGAGCAGGTATCAGAGCAAGGTCTTGCCTATATTCGCATTTGCACTGAAAAAACTGAGGCTATGAAACGAATGGCGGACGATTTCTTTGAATTGTCAATTCTTGAAAGCGAACATTCACCTGCACAACTTGGAAAGGTTAATATAACAAACGCATTAATGCAATTTATTGCAGATAATGAAGCGGTTATCCGCACCAACAATCTTACTCCGGACATCATTTTTCCTGAAAAAACCTGCTTTATACTCGCTGATGAGGATATGCTGTTCAGAATACTGGGAAATCTACTGAACAATGTTGTAAAATATGCTGTTGACACATTCACAATAAAGCTTGATGCTAAGGAAAAGTGTACTGTTACATTTTCAAATAAGGTTTCACCTACTCAGCAATTTGATACTGAGCATCTTTTTGACCGCAGTTATCGGGGTGATAAAGCAAGAATGGGCAACGGCGCAGGTTTAGGGCTTTACATAGTACGTTTACTTGCCGAAAAGCAAGGTGCGAAAGTCAGCGCAACAAGAAAGGATAACGTATTATATATGAGTATCGAATTTGAAATATTGTAAATTAACCTGAGTTAATCTCAGGTTAAAATTTTTTTAAAAATTTTAAGAAATTTAAGAAATTCTTTAATATTTGATTTTAAAATACAAATATAAGGTAAAAAAGCGAAAGGAAGGCTTAACCATGTCAGAAATTTTAATCGAAGCAAAAAATCTTGATAAGCAGAATATGAAACATAAGGCTCTTAAGGACGCATCATTTCAAATCAAAGAGGGTATGATTTGCGGTCTTATCGGACCTAACGGTGCCGGTAAAACCACAATTATGAAAATACTCGGCGGATTGGTAATCCCGACAGGCGGAGAAATTTCAATCTACGGCGGTAAAACCGAAAATGAACTTGCAAAATCCCGCCGCCGTATGAGTTTTATGATTGAAACTCCTTATGCAAAGGAAAAACTTAGTGCCCGTGAAAATCTTGAAAAGCAGAGAATCCAAAAAGGTATCCCTGACAAAAAGCGCATTGATGAAGTGCTTGAAATTGTAGGACTTAAGGACGTTGGCAAAAAGCCTGTAAAGAATTTCTCACTTGGTATGCGTCAGCGTTTAGGTATTGCTATTTCCCTTCTCACTAAGCCCGAAATCATGGTTCTTGATGAACCTGTAAACGGTCTTGACCCTGAAGGCATTGTAGAAATCCGTGAGCTGCTCCTCAGACTTAATCGTGATGAACATATAACAATTATTATTTCCTCACATATTTTAAGCGAACTTTCTTTATTATGCACCGATTACATATTCATCAACAAAGGTGAAATTATACAGAAGGTTTCCGCACCTGAACTTAAGCATATCTGCAAGGAATATTATCACATTGATACTGATAACAACCCACTTGCTATCGCTGTTTTGGCTGAAAAAATGGGCATTACTCAAGCTGAAATTGAAAAAGACGGCAGTATCAGACTTTATGAGCAGTTGGACAATATCAGAAATGTTTCCAAAACTCTCTTTGAAAATGGTGTAATTCCTGTTACCCTTAATATGCACGAGGCAAATCTCGAAGAATACTATATGAATATGGTTGGCGAACAGCCTGAAAGTAAGTGAGGCGACAAATATGCATAATATTATAAAATCACTGAATTATCAGACTAAGCGTGACAATTTCCTTTATTACGCTATTATTATTGGTCTTGGTACTATCGTAATAAACTTTACACTTGAAAGTGATTTCAGCGTATTCACCGGCGGATATCTTTTTGGTTATCTTGGCTTAAATTTCTATATGGCTGCAGGGTTAGCGTCCATTCTGCTCTCCACAAGAATATGTGGCTGGGACTATGCAGATAAGACCTTGAATTATGAAATCCTTTCAGGTCATTCCAGAAACGAAGTGTTTTGGAGCAGAGTTTTAGTTTGCCTTGCATGGAGCATGGCGGTATGCGTAGGTGTAATGCTGCTGCCTTTTATCATTTGCATAATATTCAACGGTTGGGGCAATCAAATGGACTTCGGCGGCGCTGTTATGCGTTTTATCGTACTCTTATTCCCTACCTTACGTATGATATGTGAAACAATACTGTTTACATTCATCACAAAGAGCTGCTTTACAGGTATGGCACTTTCCTTTATATTCATGGAAACAAGTTTAATTTTTACATCTATGCTTGAAACGTTTGATATATATGATTTCAGCTGGGAACTT
>JAZUOE010000067.1:0-5657 GCA_045604505.1 Ruminiclostridium sp.
TCAACGTGGGCGATAATTGCAATATTACGTAAATCTTCTCTTTTCATATTGTTCCTTCTTTTTGTAAAAAATTATTTCTATGTTATTATACACTTATTTTTTCTTAAAATAAAGGCTGTTTTTTAATAATATTAAAAAAATTAAAAGCGGGGATTTAGGCGAAAATGACGAAAAATAAAGCCGTCTGCGGTTTTTAGCCACAGACGGCGGTTTATTGTCGGATTAAAGTTGGTCAGCATTGCTGAAATCGAAAGTATCAACAGTTTCCATATCACCGAAAGAAATGTTGTCAAGGTCATCTTCGTCAGAATCCTCAGCAATTTCTTCTGCAAAAGCGGAAATGTCAGCAGCAATTTCTGCAGATGCGCTTTCAAGGTCATTAGCAAAATCATCATCTGTATTGCCTAAAGCCATAGATGCCTCATCTGTAGCGTCTACAGTGTCAGTAACAGCCATAGGTTCAACGTTGATATATTCGTCAGCAACGTCTTCGATTACAGTTTCTGATTCGCTCTGAACTTCGATAGCCTCTTCGCCGATTTCTTCTGCTGCCTCAGAAATATCATTCTTGATTTCTTCAATTTCTTCAGCTGTAGGGATTTCGTCTGCTACTGCCTCAGCAGCCTCAGCCTTTACTTCTTCGGCTGTAGGGATTTCTTCTTCAGCGTTTTCGTCAACTTCGATTTCAAATTCAACCTTGATATTAACGTCAGCGGGAGCCTCTTCGCTTGTTTCAACCTCTACTTCAATATCCTCTGCGGGAATTTCAGCGTCAGCGTCTTCAGCTACAGCGTCTGCGTCGATAATTTCATCTTCAGCAGCCTCACCGGGAGCAGTGTTGATAGAAGAAACCATGTTTTTCAGGTTATCAATTTCTGTTTTGAGATTGTTTTTTGCGTCGGTGGCAAAATTAATTGTCTTTTCCTTTGCCTCTGCGGCGAAAGTAGCAGTTTTTTCCTTTGCCTCTGCAGCAAAAGTAGCTGTTTTTTCTTTTGCCTCACTTGCGAATACAGCAGCCTTTTCCTTCTTGTCCTTAGCGAATTCCTTAACTTCGCTCATAGCTACCTCGCCCTTAGAAATCATATCACTGTTAATGATTTCGTCAATGCTTTCCTTGAACTTTTCAGCGCCTGTTTTAATTGCGCCGACAGCGAAAAGGGACGCTCTTTGGATTTTTTCCTTAGGTGAGGAGTGCTTTTCTTCAACAAAAACTGTGCTTTCGTCAAAGTCAGCGGTTTCAGCCTGTTCAGTTTCTACAGTCTGTTCAGTCTGCTCGATTTCTTCAGCGAATTCAGCAAATTCATTCTGTTCAATCTGCTCAGCCTTTTCAGTCTCTTCAGCCTTCTTCTTGTCGAAAACCTTTTTGCCAACGTAGTAGCCGAGTCCCGCAAGAGCGGCAACTCCCAGCAATGCTGATAATTTACCCATAGTATTTATTCCTTTCTGTAATTGTGGCTGTGTATACAACTTCTATATTAGTATACAATATTTTTTATGATTTGTAAAGAGATTTTGTGAATTTTTTAGAAGAATATAGCGAAAATTGTGTTAAATTATTCCTTAGGCGGAAATGCCTCAACATAAAAAATAGGATAACCCATAGAAGAGAATTTTGCCTCATATTCCGTAATAATATTCCCCTCGATTTTGCTGTTATGCAGGTCAAAAGTGATATTTCTCAGTTTAAAATCATTTTCACAATAGCTGTTCAGCGAAAATTCAAAGAAGGGGGAATTATCGGTTTTCTGATAAATAACACCGTCAGGTGCAAGAATATTCTTGTAAATGTCAAGAAAACGCTTGTGGGTAAGGCGGTGTTTTGCGTAGGCATTTTTGGGGAAGGGACAACTGAAATTAAGATAAATGCACTGAACACTGCCTTTATCAAAAACCTTTTCGAGATATTCAGCCATTCCCATAAGGTAGCGCAGATTAGGAGTACCGCTGTCACGGGTGCGCTCCATTGCAGTAACCAGCACGTTAACATTCTGCTCAACCGCTATGTAGTTGATGTCAGGGTTTCTTTTTGCGATTTCCTCAGCAAACTGCCCTTTGCCGCAGCCTATTTCAAGGTGAATAGGGTTAGAGTTACCGAAGATTTTTTCTGCAGTGATTTTTTCGGGAATATTTTCCCCCCTCATTTCAGAGGCATAATCCTGCAGCCAACCTAAATTTACGTCCTTACAAGCCTCAATTCTGCTTTCAAGGTTGCGTTTTTTTCTCATTCTCATAGTAAATTCTTTTCCTTTAGCTTAAGGTATTTGTCAAATAATTTTACGGTAATGCTGCCGCCTCTGAGGTTATTCAGAACCTCATTTTCAGGGCACCACTTAGCCTCTGCTACCTCGCAGGACAGGTTAAAGTCTGCCTTTTTCACCTTGCAGACAAAACCAAGCATAAGCTGGTCCCGTTTTTCATAAAACCAACTTTCGGCAAAGTGGCAGCTTTCGGGAGCGATACCGATTTCTTCCTCAACCTCACGCATTGCAGTGGTTTCAGCAGTTTCGCCGGGCTTTATGTAGCCTGAAACCAGTATAAAGTGTTCGGTTGTCATATAGCTTTGCTTGATAAGAGCCGCCTCGCCGTATTCGTTTACGCAAAGGCAGATTACACAGGTGCTGAACATAGGAAAGAACGGGCGGTTGCAGCTCTCGCAGAACGGCACATCACCCTCGTCGCCCAAAACCTTCGGCACCAGCTTTTCCCCACAGTTAGGGCAGTATGTAAATGTCATTTTAATGTTCCTTTTATAAATGAGGGACGGCTTTATAACCGCCCCTGATAGTTAAAATTTATATTCGCTGAAATCGAAGGTTGCAAAATAATCCTTAGGTGTTTCGGCACGGCGGATAAGCTGATAGCTGCCGTCTTCCTTGAGCATTACCTCTGCACTTCTCAACTTACCGTTGTAGTTGTAGCCCATAGAGAAACCGTGTGCGCCTGTATCGTGGATAAAGAGAATATCACCCATTTCGATTTTCGGCAGTTCTCTCTGTTTTGCGAACTTATCGCAGTTTTCACAAAGACCGCCCACAATGTCATAAACATGGTCGCAAGGTGCATTTTCCTTACCCATAACGGTAATGTGGTGGTAAGCGTCATAAATAGCGGGGCGCATAAGGTTTGCTGCACAAGCGTCAACACCGATATATTCACGGTAGATGTGCTTTTCGCGGATTGCGGTTGTAACAAGTCCGCCGTAGGGAGCCAACATAAATCTGCCAAGCTCTGTGTAAATTGCTACATCACCCATACCTGCGGGAACAAGAATTTCCTCATAAGCCTCTTTAACACGTCTGCCGATTTCAAGAATATCATTTGCAGGTTGTTCAGGACGGTAGGGGATACCAACACCTCCTGAAAGGTTGATAAAGCTTAATTCAACCCCAGCCTTTTCCTTGATTTCAACAGCCGCTCTGAACATAATAGCCGCTAAAACAGGGTAATAGTCGTTGGTGAGTGTGTTACTTGCAAGGAATGCGTGCATACCGAACTTCTTTGCACCCTTTTCCTTTAAAAGACGGTAGCCCTCAATAATCTGCTCATGTGTAAAGCCGTATTTTGCGTCCTTAGGAGTGTCCATAACGTTACCTGTTTCGCTTGTCTTGAACTCTCCGCCGGGATTGTAACGGCAGGAAATAGTTTCGGGAATACCTGTCAGCTTATCAAGAATTTCAATGTGTGTGAAATCATCAAGGTTGATGATTGCGCCTAATTCGTAAGCTAACTTGAAATCTTCGTCAGGTGTTTCATTGGAGCTGAACATAATATCATGCTGCTTTCCGCCAACCTTATCGGAGAGCATAAGCTCTGTATAAGAGGAACAGTCAAAACCACAGCCCTCTTCCATAAGTGTCTTTAAAATAAAGGGGTTTGGGGTTGCCTTAACAGCAAAATACTCTCTGAAACCCTTATTCCAGGAGAAAGCCTCTTTTAATTTTCTTGCATTCTCACGAATACCCTTTTCATCATAAATATGGAAAGGGGTAGGAATATCCTTGATGATTTCCTGTAATTTTTCTTTGGTAGTAAATGGAGTTTTCATTGTTTTATCCTTTCTTCTGTTTATTTCTTTATACGTTCATATATTTTGCCAGGAATTTAACCGAAAGGTCAATCCATTGCTTACAGTTATCTCTGAAGAAATATTCGTTCCAACCTGTTACCTTGTCGCAGGTAGAAAGTCCGTGAGGACCCTCGTCCCACATGTGGAGTTCAACAGGTACACCGTTGGAAACACAAGCCTTAGCCATAACAAGGCTGTTATGTGCGGGAACGCAGTCATCATTTGCAGTACACCACAGGAAAATAGGGGGAGTTTTGGGTGTAACGCGGTTTTCAAGAGAAAGGCGGGATAAATCGCTATGGTCAGCGTCCTCACCTAAAAGCACGTTGAAGGAACCCTTATGGGGATTTGTAATACCGCTGATAACAGGGTAGCAGAGGATAGCAGCATTGGGGCGGATATCTTCAGGCTCACAGCCAAGCGCTTTGGTGATATTTGCGTCAGTCCACATTGTAGCAATGCAACCTGCAAGGTGTCCACCTGCACTTGCGCCCCAAACAGCGATTTTATCCTTGTCGATACCGAATTCATCAGCTCTCATTCTGATTTTATAAAGTGCATAAGCTGCATTTATAAAGGCTGCAGGGTATTTTTTATTGCAGGTGTAGTAGAGGATAAATGCGTTATAGCCCTCTGCTAAGTAGCGCATTGCCACAGGCTCACCCTCACGCTCGGAGCAGTATTCATAGCCGCCGCCGGGAAAAATAAGGATAGCAGGACGCTTTTTACACCATTCAAGGCTTTCTACCTGGTCAAGGAGATAAGCCTTCATATAAACGGTTTTTTCGTTGTTGAGATAAAATGTTTTGATATTCATACCCTTTTTCCTTTCATTAAATGAGGTTTTATTTAGACCTGAAATGTTTTTTAAGATGAATAATGAATGATGAATAATTATTGTGCCGCCTTCGGCGGAGAATTAAAAATAGCTTTATAAAGTTTTTTAAAATTTATCGGCGGTAGCCGATTCCGTAATCGTTCATTATTCATCATTAGTCATTCATCAAAAGACTTCTGATAGTTTGAAACAAAGTTTTACCTTATTTATTGTTTACCTTATCCATGAATTTTATGGTGTTTATAATAAAACGCTCGTGTTTGCCCTTGCCGATTACGGTTTCACCGTCATAGGCGGTTACGCTGAATACAAGGCGCTTACGGTCAATTTCCACAAGCTCACTTTCACAAGTGATTTTTGTGCCGAGTCCACAAGCGGCAAGGTGGGAAATTTCAAGCTTTGTGCCGACTGTAGCCTCATTTTCCTCTAATTTTCCCGCAACGGAAAACATAGCTGTCTTTTCCATAAGAGCAATCATAGCGGGTGTTGCATAAACAGGGAGAGTGCCGCTGCCCATAGCAGCAGCGGTTTTATCATTTGTAACGATTTCGGTCTGCTGACCTTTTAAACCGATTTCTATCATTGGTGAAACACAACCTTTCTTAAGATTTAAAAATATCAAGTTTATTATACTATATTTAAAGTGCTTTTTCAACAAATTTTAAAAATTATTTTAAAAAATTGAAGAAAATTTTAAAAACCCCTTTTATTTTTTTGAAAAGTATTATATAATAGTAATGATTGCAAAATACC
>JAZUOE010000068.1:0-6707 GCA_045604505.1 Ruminiclostridium sp.
CTGAGGCCGCATTTACTCCCGATGTGGATATTGCAAGTACCGGATATTATATGGTAAACCTTGACCTTGATACGGTTATTGCCGCTAAAAATGAGCATACCCGCTGTTACCCCGCCTCTGTCACTAAGGTTATGACGGCTATTGTTGCTTTGGAAAACTGCTCTGACCTTAATCGTGAGGTTGCTGTTACATACGAGGCAACTAACGAATTCTGGGAGGGCGACCCTAACTTTACAGGAGCAGGTGGCTGTGGTCTTGACGTAGGTCAGCAGGGACTTACTATGCTGGATTGCCTTTACGGACTTTTAGTAAAGTCAGGCTGTGAGGCAGGTAACGTTATCGCTTACAACATAACAGGCGGCAGTATTCCTGCATTTATTGAGCTTATGAACAAAAAGGCGCAGGAATTAGGTATGACCAACACCCATTTCAGCAACACACACGGCCTTTGGGAGGCTGATAACTATTCCACACCCTATGACCTTTACCTTATGTGCCGTTATGCTTATGAAAAGCACCCCACACTTATTGATATTGCCAACGCACAGGAATATGTACTTCCTGCTAACGATTATAACCCTAACCCTTACACTATCGTAAATACAAATACGATGATAAGAAATATTGATGAAAACCCCTACTACTACGAATACGCAAAAAATATCAAGACAGGCTCCATAAACGAATATTATGACGCAGCAGGTACAACCCACCCCGGCTTTATGAATATGGCGTCTATGGCAACACAGAATGGTTTCAACTATTTGTTAGTTACAGTGGGAGCGCCTTATTATAATGCTAATGATGAGGTTTCAAATTTCCATTTTTCTGACCATATCGCAATGTACAAGTGGGCATTCCGCACTTTCGATATTGTAGAGGTTTTGAATGAGCATACCGTTGTGTCAAGCGTAGAGGTGGATATGGGTGAAGAGGCAGACGCGGTTGTTTTAAAGCCTGATACAGGTTTTTCAACCCTGCTCCCCACAAATCTTGACACATCATATATCGGACAGAATATTACCATTACCGCTGATATGAACGACAACAACAAGGCGGTTGCTCCTATCGAAAAGGGGCAGGTTATGGGCACTGTAGAGCTTATTCTTGACGGTGAGGTTATTGCTACCCGTAATCTTGTTGCATCTCAGAGCATTTCTCTTTCTCAGTTTGAATATACAATGCGTATGATAAACAGTATTTTTGAAAAAAGCTGGTTTCGTCTTTGTATCGGAGCATTAGCAGTGCTTGTTATAGCTGACCTTGTGCTTAATGGTATAAGAAAGAGTCAGATTGCCAAAATGGAGGCAAGACAGAGAAGAAGAAATAATGTAGCTAAGAAATGGTAATAATCAGATGAATGATTAAGGGAAACAAGTTATGAATATACAGATTATCTCTCTTGGCAAGTTGAAGGAGAAATATCTTACAGAGGCTATGAGAGAGTATGAAAAGCGGATTTCTGCTTTTGCCAAATTCAGCGTTACAGAGCTTGAGCCGGAGCGGATTTCCGAAAATCCTTCAGAGGCGGAGATTAA
The DNA here is from genome assembly GCA_045604505.1 of Ruminiclostridium sp. Taxonomy (GTDB): domain Bacteria; phylum Bacillota; class Clostridia; order Oscillospirales; family Ruminococcaceae; genus Ruminiclostridium_E. Next base: position 1,539 of record JAZUOE010000068.1, read on the forward strand.
TGCCGCACTGGATAATGAGGCGGTAAAGATAATAGGGAAAATCCCGCAAAACAGCCTTGTTATTGCTATGTGCATTGAGGGTAAGCAGCTTTCAAGCGAAAATTTCGCAAAGAAAATAAGTGACGCTGCCCTTAACGGAAAAAGCAGTATTGCCTTTATTATAGGCAGCTCACATGGGTTATCCCAAAAGGTGAAGGATATGGCACAGATAAAGCTCAGTATGTCGGAAATGACCTTTCCGCATCAACTTGCAAGGGTGATGCTTTCAGAGCAGATTTATCGTGCCTTTACAATTATAAATAACCGTAAATATCATAAATAAGGTGAAAGGAAGATATAAAATGAGCGAAGTATTTCTTGATGATAAGTTTCAGGGGGTAATGGTGGGCTTAGCTTTAGGTGACGCTTTCGGCTATCCTATTGAGCTTATGGATTATGAATCAATTTGTGAGAGATTTGAAAGATTAGGCTGTCTTGACCTTGCAGTCAGCAAGAAAACAGGCACCGCCCTCTTTACTGATGATACACAGCTATCCCTTTTTACCGCTGACGGTCTTTTATGGGCTCACAGTGCGGGTGCTGATGACGGCAGAGTGAATTATGAGGATTATATTTTCCTTGCATATCAGGTATGGCTCTATACACAGACAAAAACTGTTGCAGGTAAGGAATATGCGTGGCTTTTTGACCCGTCACAAAACCCCTACAAGCTCCGCCTTTTAAAGGCAAAGGGACTTTATAAAAAGCGTACTGCCGATACAAAGAATATTGACGCACTTCTTAAAATAAGAAATATGGCTTACGGCACTCCCGAAAACCGCCTTAACGACAACAAGGATAACGGCGCAATCAAGCGTGTTGCACCTATCGGTCTTTATTTTTACAATGACACCGCAAAGGCATTCGATATGGGTTGCCGTGCAGCGGCAATTACACACGGCAGTCCTGTAGGTTATATCGCCGCAGGTTGCTACAGTGCTATTATTGCGGAAATCGTCAGCGGTGCAGAAATTGAGGACGCTGTACGTACCGTTATTGAGCTGCTGGGCAGTGTTTCTGACGGTGAAATCCTGAAAAAGACAATGCTGTACGCATTGGAATTAGTAAACAACGAAGAGGTTGACCCACGCAGTGCGGTTAAGAAAATGGGCTATGGTTTTGAGGCTTATGAGGCTTTGGCTATCTCCATTTACTGTGCGGTACTTCATTATGAAAGCCCTCGTTATGCTATTCAGTTAGCCGCAAACCATGACGGTGCAAGTGATACCTGTGCCTCTATGACAGCGGCAATGATGGGTGCATACTACGGGGTACAGGGTTTCCCTAAGGGCTGGGCAGATAAGCTCCAGTACAAAAATCTCATTTCTTCAATGGCAGAAAAGCTGCTGAAGGCAGTTGCCACAACAGAGGATTATAACGTTGACGGAGAAGATGACGAAGAATAAGATTAATGACAATAATCATTAATCAAAAAGGAGGTTCCTATGCCTAAAAGTTCAAATCAGAAATTAATGCTGCTTATGTTGGCGGATATGTTTCGTTCAGAAACAAACGAAAGCCACCCCCTTTCTATAGGTGAGATTATTGATAATCTGAATGCTAGTGGTATTGAGGCAGAGAGAAAAAGCTTGTACAGTGATATTGAGTCTTTGTCGCAGTACGGAATGGACATTATCAAGACAGGTGCCTCCCGAAATACAGGTTATTACTTAGGCAATGCGGATTTTCAGCTTAGCGAACTTAAGCTGTTGGCAGACGCAGTTGCTTGTTCAAGATTTATTACCGAAAAGAAATCAAGGGAGCTTATCGGAAAAATAGGCACCCTTACAAACCGCCATGACGCAGGGGAGCTTAAGAGAAACGTTATCGTAAGTGACCGTGTAAAGAATTTAAATGAGCATATTTACTATATAGTTGACGCAATCGAAGATGCAATACGCAGGAAAAAGAAAATACGTTTCCTTTATTTCGATTATGACCGCAATAAGTCTAAAAAGTACCATAATGACAAGAATTATTCTGAGGTTTCTCCCTATGCACTTTGCTGGAGAGAGGAAAATTACTACCTGGTGGGTTACTACGAAAAGTATCAGGCGGTTTCTAACTTCAGAGTCGATAAAATCGAAAAGGTAGAAATTATTGAGGACGAAAAGCGGGTTGAACAGCCTAAGGGCTTTAACCTTGCAGAATATACAAAAAAGCGTTTCGGAATGTTCTCAGGTGAGGATACAAGAATAACCCTTAAGGTGCATAATTCACTTGCGGGAGTTATTTTTGACCGTTTCGGCAAAAACGGAACAACTGTTACAGTAGTTGATGAGGATTGGTTCACTATAAATCAGCCTGTTACTGTAAGTCCTATTTTCTTCGGTTGGGTAATGCAGTTCGGGGGAAAAATGGAGATTTTAGGTCCTGAAAATGTGCGTGAGGATTTTAAAAAGCACGTAAAGGACATTATGAAATTATATAAGTAGAACAAGACAGAAAGGAGTACAGGAAAGTGCTCTACACGATAGATGTTTTAATTGACAAGATAAGAGCAAGTGATAAGCATTACGACATAGATAAAATCGTAGCAGCTTATGAAGTTGCTGACGCGGCTCATGCTGACGTTAAGCGCAGCTCAGGTGAGCCTTATATTACACACCCTATAGCAGTTGCCTGTATTCTGCTGGAATTCTGTATGGATACGGACACGCTGGTTGCTGCACTTCTTCACGATGTAGTTGAAGATACAGATACTTCGCTGGAATTTATTAAAAAGAAATTCGGTGAAGATGTGGCTAACCTGGTTGACGGTGTAACAAAAATCGGTCAGGTTCCCCTTAACACAAAGGAAGAGCAACAGGCAGAGAATATCCGCAAAATCCTTATGGCTATGTCAAAGGATATTCGTGTTATTATCATCAAACTTGCTGACCGACTTCATAATATGCGGACTATTATGTACCGCCCACCCGAAAAACAGCGCAAGAAGGCTTTGGAAACAATGAATTTCTATGCGCCTATTGCACACCGACTTGGTATGAGTGCGGTAAAGGAAGAAATGGAGGATATCTCCATAAAAATTCTTGACCCTTATGGTGCAAGAGAAATTGAGGAATTATTGGACACTCACAAGGAGCAGCGCAACACCTTTATCGGTACAATCACAAGCCGTATAAGGGAGAGAATAAGCGATATTGAACCGCCCCCTATAATTGAGGGCAGAGTAAAGAGTGTATACAGCATTTATAAAAAGGTTTATTTAAAGGGCAAGAGCTTTGCGGAAATTTATGATGTTTATGCAGTGCGTGTAATTGTGCAGTCGGTTATCGAATGCTACAACGTACTAGGTATCATTCACGATATGTTTAAGCCTATCCCTTACCGTTTCAAGGACTATATCGCTACTCCAAAGCCTAACCGCTATCAATCCCTGCACACAACCGTTATCGGCAGAGAGGGTATTCCTTTTGAAGTGCAGATAAGAACAGTGGAAATGCACAATACCGCTCAGTACGGTATCGCCGCCCACTGGAAATACAAAGCGGGGCTGACAGGTAAGGTTTCAGGTGAGCAGCGCTTTGACTGGATAAGACAGATACTTGACCAACAGCAGGAAGGCGATGACGTTGAGCAGATTGCTGACGCTATCAAGGTGGATTTGGCTCCTGATGAGGTTTATGTGTTTACACCAAAGGGTGATGTAATCGTACTCCCCTTAGGCTCAACTATAATCGACTTCGCTTACGCAATACACACTCAGGTCGGACATAAGATGACAGGCGCAAAGGTCAGCGGAAGAATGATACGCTTTGACTATGAGCTGAAAACGGGTGATATTGTTGAGGTTATGACAACCTCATCGCAGACATACGGTCCTAACCGTAATTGGCTTGAAATAGCAAAAACAGGCGGGGCAAGGGCGAAAATCCGTGCCTGGTTCAAAAAGGAATGCCGTGAGGAAAATATTGCAGAGGGTATGGCAGCGTTGGAAAGTGAATTCCACCGTGTTAATATCACTCCTACCCCTGAATTTCTTAAGGAAATTGCAGAGGCACAGCGATTTGATAATATTGACGATTTCTATGCAGCTATTGGTTATGGTGGCGTTAAGCTCTCTAAAATTATGCAGCGTGTCAAGGATATGTACGCAAGAAGTCAGACAACGGCTGCAACAGTAGACGGCAACGCAGCAATGAACCGCACAATTGAGAAAAAGCAGAAGAGCGGTATTATTGTTGAGGGCATTGATAACTGCCTTATAAAGTTTGCAAAATGCTGTAATCCTTTGCCGGGTGATAAGGTTATCGGCTTTATTACACGTGGATACGGTGTTTCTGTTCATAAGAAAGATTGTACTAACGTGCTTAATTCTCCGCCTCAGGATAAGGAACGCTGGATAAATGTTATGTGGGCAACCGCTGAGTCTGGCGAATACTACAACGCTACACTTGACATTATCACAGAAAGTATGACAGCTTTGGCTGAAATTACCAGCACTATTGCGGCTTGTCGTTTCGCTATAAGCAATATTTCAGCTCACCCCCTTAAAAACGGAAACGGTAATATTGTTGTTACTGTTGAGGTTGCAAGTGTGGAACAGCTTAATTCGTTGATTAACCGTGTTCAGAAGATTAGCGGGGTTATTTCAGCGGAAAGAACGGGAATAATTTAAATTATAAGATTTTGGTTTAAAAGAAAGGAAAATTAAAATGGCGACAATACCTTACAAAATTTATTTAGAAGAGAGCGAACTTCCACAGGCTTGGTACAATGTTCGTGCGGATATGAAGAACAAACCTGCTCCGCTGCTTAACCCTAAAACTCATCAGCCTTGCACTCTTGATGAGCTTAGTCAGGTTTTCTGTACTGAACTTGCCCGTCAGGAATTGGACGATACTAACGCTTATATTGACATTCCCGGTGAGATTATTGATTTCTACCGTATGTACCGTCCCGCACCTCTTACACGTGCTTATTGTCTTGAAAAGGCACTTGACACTCCCGCAAAGATTTATTATAAATTTGAGGGTAACAACACTTCCGGCAGCCACAAGCTCAACAGTGCTATTGCACAGGCTTTCTATGCAAAGCAGCAGGGGTTAAAGGGTGTTACTACCGAAACAGGTGCAGGTCAGTGGGGTACAGCATTATCTATGGCTTGTGCTTATCTTGGTCTTGACT
>JAZUOE010000069.1:0-3493 GCA_045604505.1 Ruminiclostridium sp.
AGAAACATCACCGCTTGTTCTTCCTGTGAGTTTATTATTACCGATATTGAATATTATTATAGGATTTGTAGCAATATTTTGCTATCGTTCAGCAGCAGACAATTATTTAGAAAAGTGCGAACAAAGATTAAAGGAAATAAAAGAAAATCAGGAGATGAAAAATAAGGTATGAATCCAGCTTATATTTTAATAGTGATTATTTCACTTGTAGTATTATGGTTTCTACTGTCATTCTTGTTTTGTCCAATAGGAAAACTTACACATCGGATATACAAGGATGCAGTTGATGAAATAAATAAAGAAGACGTTAAAAACAAGGAGGAAGAAAATTTATGAGCAAGGGAAAGATTGGTGCAGTAGTATTAGCAATTATTTTAGTAGTAGGTGGCATTATCTGTTTAATGTGTATGGAGAGAGTACCTACTGGTCATGTTGGCGTAGTTTACAATATGAGTGGCGGTGTTGACGGTGAAGTTCTTACACAGGGTTGGCATTTAGTATCACCCACAAAGAAAGTAACTACATATTCAATCGGTATTGAACAGTCTTATCTTACAGCGGCAAGTAAGGGCGACTCAAAGAATGATGAAAGTTTTTCAACACCTACTTCTGATGGTAAGTCACTTGTAGTTGACCTTGAATTTTCTTATAAGTTCGATGAAGTGAGAGTTGCGGAAACATTTATTAGATTTAAAGGTCAGTCTGGTGAAGATGTAAAGAATACTTTTGTTAAACCCAAGATGATTGCTTGGACACAGGAAGTAACAGCAAAGTATCCTGTAACAGATGTTTTCGGTGATAAGAGACAGGAACTTAATGAAGCACTTGATGTATATCTCAAGGCAAAGTTTGAACCCTATGGCATTATTATTGATACTGTAAACTTTACAAATATTTCTACCGATGCTGAAACACAGGCAGCCATTCAGAAGAAGGTTACTGCACAGCAGGAAATGGAACTTGCTGAAATCGAAGCTAAGACAGCAAAGATTCAGGCTGAAAAGGATAAGGAAGTAGCACTTATTGCAGCACAGAAGGATAAGGAAAAGGCTGAAATTGAAGCTGAAAAGTTAAGAATTGAGGCGGAAGGTAAGGCTGATGCACAGAAGATTGCAGCCGAAGCTGAAGCAGAAGCAAACAGAAAGATTGCCGAATCCCTTACACCTGAACTCATTGAAAAGATTAAATATGAACAGTGGAATGGTGAACTTCCCAAGGTTCAGGGTAATTCAACTACACCTATTATTGATGTAACAGATACTATTTCTGAATAATTAAGGACAAGCAGTGGATATGGGGTAATTACTCATATCCACAATAACCCTAAAAATAATAGGCTTAAAAGGCTTTGACATATATTTCCCTTATCATCGGTGAAAACCGTTGACATAAACAACAAAATTATAGGAGGTACAAGAAGATGACAAAAGCATATTTTTGTGACATTTGTGGTGAAAGATATGACACAGAAGAACTCGCTGACAGATGCGAAGAAAATTGTAAGGCAGAGAAGTTAAAGCGTGAAAATCTTGTAAAGGAAAAAGAAAGTCGAATTTCAGAAATTAATCTTTTAGTTGCAAATTTAGAGGGTGAGATTAAAAAGTTCAGAAATGATTATGGTGAATATCCGCCCGTAAATATTGCAATTAGCAAGAGTGTGGTGTTCCCGTTTTCATTTTCGTATCTTTTTAGATAAAAATCACCAACCAAATAAAAATTCCATTTTAAGGTAAAAATAGCGACTTACAAACCGCATAACAGAGCCTTTTGTGAGTTGTTGAAAATTGAAAAAATACAAAAATTATGGAGGACTAAATTTTATGGCATTTCAGGTTAAAAAGGCAAAAAGAGAAAAGATTTATGTTAAGGTCGCACTCATGGCACCCTCAGGTGGTGGTAAGACATATGGAAGTCTGCGTTTAGCTTCTGGTATGGCAGAGGAAATCAAGAAGGAGACTGGTAAGGATGCAAAGATTCTTCTTGCAAATACAGAACAGAAGCGTGGCTACTATTACGCAAACGAATTTGATTATGATATTGTGGACATTGATGCACCCCATAATCCTGAAAAGTATGTTGAACTTATTGAGTTTGCGGTTTCAGAGGGATATGATGTTCTGATTATCGACTCTTCATCTCACGAATGGGAAGGTAAGGGTGGCTGTCTTGAATTACAGCAGCAGGCAGGTGGTACATATCAGGCTTGGGGAAAGGTAACTCCTCGTCATAACAAGTTTATCAACGCCATTGCTGATTCGCAGATTCATATTATTGCAACTATGCGTGGTAAAGACCAGTATGAAGTTAGCAAGGATGATAAGGGCAAGACATCTGTTCAGAAGTTAGGTGTTGGTGCAAAGCAGAGAGATGGCTTTGAATATGAATTTACTTGCACATTCCTGATTGACCAGAAGACAAACTGTGCAGAAGTTCAGAAGGACAATACTCACATTTTTGAAAACGAAGGTGCGACACTTCTCACAGAAAATCACGGCAAGAAAATTATTCAGTGGGCTAATTCTGGAGAAGGTTACACTCCCGTTGTAAGAAAGGAAGAACCTACTCCCAGCGAAAGCGATGACGATATTGTTGGTGTAAAGAAGGAAATCATCGCTCTTTGCACAAAACTCGGTGGAACTAAAAACGCAGAACTTATGGAAACTTTAAAGACCTATGTTCCCAGCGGTAATCCTAACGGTATCAAGGACGTTGATACAGCAAGAGAATGTCTTGAAAAGATTAAGACAATTAAGCCTATGGAAGCGTAATTATAAGGAGGAAATGATATATGAATAAGGCAATTTTAGTAGGTAGATTAACTCGTGACCCTGAAGTGAAGTATACAACAGGCGAAAATGCAACAGCGATTGCTCGTTTCTCACTTGCAGTAAACAGAAAGTTTAAGAACGCTGACGGTGATTATGAAGCTGATTTTATTAACTGCGTAGCTTTCGGTAAGGCTGCTGAGTTTGTTGAAAAGTATTTTAATAAGGGTATGGCTATGGGTGTTGTAGGACGTATTCAGACTGGTAGTTATACTAACAAGGACGGGCAGAAGGTCTATACAACAGAGGTTGTCGTTGAAGAAACTGAATTTGTTGAAAGCAAGAACAAGGGAACAACTGATAATAACACGACAGCAGTAAATAAGGAAACAGCGCAGTTTGAAACCGCAGAAAGTACCGATGACGGTGATTTCCCCTTCTAATCTGAGCGATTAACCAAAATTTTAGCAAAGGAAACGGAGGGCTATTACAGCCCTCCTATAAATAAATATGGAAAACTTAACAACAGTCATTTGTAAATACTCTTATTGTTTACATGAAAACAAAGAGATTGATAAGGAAAACGCTGTCAAAGTTGGAAATGCTTATTATCATAGTGATTGTTTCAGAACAAAAGAAGATATTAAGACGATTATAAGGTTATTCAAGGAACACATTAATCCGAATCCCGTATACACACAATTACAAAGCGTAGTTAAAAATATTAT
>JAZUOE010000070.1:0-5231 GCA_045604505.1 Ruminiclostridium sp.
TTGACACCTGGTTCAGCTCTGCTCTCTGGCCCTTCTCAACACTTGGTTGGCCCGACGACACAGAGGATTTAAAATACTTCTACCCCACAAATACACTTGTAACAGGCTATGATATTATCCCCTTCTGGGTTGCTAGAATGATTTTCTCAGGTCTTGAGCATACAGGCACAAAGCCCTTTGACCATGTACTTATTCACGGTCTTGTTCGTGACGAATTGGGACGTAAGATGAGTAAATCCTTAGGTAACGGTGTTGACCCGCTTGAGGTTATTGACCAATACGGCGCTGATGCACTCAGACTTACTCTTGTAACAGGTAACAGTCCCGGAAACGATATGCGTTGGACAGATACAAAGGTAACTGCATCAAGAAACTTTGCAAATAAGCTTTGGAATGCCTCAAGATATATTCTTATGAACCTTCCTGAGGACATGGAAAAGGCTGTTCTCCCCGAAACACTTCCTATCGAAGATAAGTGGGTACTCACACTTTATAACAACCTTATCAAGGAAGTTACCGACAATATCGAAAACTTTGAACTTGGTATTGCTATCGGTAAGCTTTATGACTTTATCTGGGACGTATACTGCGACTGGTATATTGAACTTACAAAGCCTAGAATTGCAGCAGGTGGCGAAACTGCCCTCGCAGCGCAGAATGTTCTCGTTTACGTAATGCAGGGTGTTCTTAAGCTTTTACACCCCTTCATGCCCTTCATCACCGAAGAAATCTGGCAGTCTATGCCTGTTGCTGACCAGCCTGAAAGCATTATGATTGCTAAGTGGTGTGAATATGACGAAAAGCTTGATTTTGCTGCTGACGCAGAGGCATTCACTAAGATTATCGACGCAATCAAGGCTGTTCGTGTTCAGAGAAATGAGCTTAATGTTCCCCCTTCAAAGAAGGTTACAATGTTCATTGAAACTGCTGATACAGAACTCTTTGCATCTTGTAAGGTATTCTTTGAAAGACTTGCCGGAGCAGGTGAGCTTGAAATCAGCGAAAAGACAGCCGCAGGTGAAGGTATGATTACCGTTGTTACCGCTGCTGTACGTGTATTTATGCCTATGGGTGAGCTTGTTGATACTGAAAAGGAACTTGCTCGTCTTGAAAAGGAAAAGAAAACTGTTCAGAAGGATATTGACTTCCTTTCCGGTAAGCTTAATAATCCCGGATTCCTCGCTAAGGCTCCTGCACAGCAGATTGAAAATGAACGTGCAAAGTTAGCTAAGGCAGAAGAAAAAATGAGCAAGATTAACGAATCTATCGCCGCTCTCAAATAATTTATAAAGGAAAAATCCTGATGATTAAAAACATAATTTTCATAATTCTGTTCATTTTGCTTTATGGTGGTCTGTACCTGCTTATCAGCAGGGACAGCACTACCCTTACTGACCGCAACGGCTACGGTGAATTTACAAATTCCACTTATGATTGCGAACGGTTTTCCATGAAAATGGAGTATGATGAAAGCTGGGTTATTTTTGACGGCAAGTCCGTAGAGGAATCCCTCTATTCTACCCTTTCCCATAAGGAAATTGAAACTATGTACGGCTCCGCTATTGATAAAATAAGATTTATCGGCGGTGCGTCAACGCCTGATTTCACTATGGTCTGCCTCGCTGCTACTGACACAGCCCGTCCCGACAGCGAATATAATGCCGACGCCATGAAGAAAACTCTTGAATACATGAAAACCGCAATTAACGGTCAGGGCGGTAAGGTAGGAGATATTATCTGCTATACTGCAACCGCAAAGGGCAGCGGAAAGCCTATGATGATTTACGGCTACGACTATGAAGTCGGCGGCGAAAAATACAGCCATTTCTTCTCTTTTACAAGCTCAGGAAAGGACACTGTATTGCTTAGCGGCACATATAACAGCGAAAAGGGGCTTGATTCCCTTACTGATTTTGTAGAAAACAAAATGTATTTTTATTCCGAAACTCCCGCTGAAGTATAAAAAACACAAGAACCGCTGAAGGGCAACCTTCGGCGGTTTTTTATTAAAAAATTAAGGAATAATTTTCAACACTTTCACCATAATTTTCAACAGGTTTTCTCTTGACAAATTAAAAATATATGTATTATGCACAAAAATGAAATAGATTTTTCTACACGTCTGACCGTTTTTTCACAAAAAATGGGTAGATTTTTTATAAAAAATCGTGTATAATTATAAACAAGGTATTTTTGAAATACCAAAATAAATCTCTCTTGGGGGTACATTATGAAAACCTATAAATGCAAAAACATCAGAAATATAGCTCTTGCCGGACACGGCGGCAGCGGTAAAACCTCCCTTGCTGAAGCGCTTATGTTTGTCAGCGGCGGTCTTGACAGAATGGGTAAGGTTTCCGACGGAAGCTCCGTTTGCGACTATGACCCTGACGAAATAAAGAGAAAGATTTCCCTTAACACTTCCCTTGCTTACGCAGAATGGAAGGACGTTAAGATTAATATGATTGACACTCCCGGTCAGTTCGACTTCATCGGCGGTATGTATGAAGGTATCCGTGCTGCTGAAAGCGTTATCATAACTCTTCCCGCAAAGGACGGCGTTGAGGTTGGTACAATCAAGGCTTATCGCGAAGCTCAGAAAAATAAGAAGGCAACAATGTTTGTTGTTACCCGTATGGAAGAAGAAAACTCCAACTTCTACAAGTGCCTTGAGGAATTAAAGACAAACTTCGGTCCTTCAATCTGTCCTATCGTCGTTCCTTTCGATAAGTACGGCACAGTTGAAAGCTACATCAACCTTCTTGAAATGAAGGCTTATACATACGACGCAAATGGAAAACCCACAGAAGTTCCTATGCCCGCATCTGAAAACCGTCTTAAGGGCTTACGTGCCGCTATGGCAGAGGCAATCGCCGAAACTGACGAAGAGCTTATGATGAAGTTCTTTGAAAATGAAGGTGAGGACTTTACTGAGGCCGAAATTATCAAGGGTCTTCACGACGGTATCGACCAGGGTATTATTACACCTGTTGTTTGTTGCTCAGGCGACACTCTCGCAAGTGTGGATATGCTCCTTGACACTATCGTATATATGCTCCCCTCTCCCGATGAAAGAAACGCAGAGGGCGTTGAATATGATGAAACCGCTCCCCTTTCCGCTCTTGTATTCAAGACAATCGCTGACCAGTTTATCGGTAAGCTCAGCTTTGTAAAGATTGTAAGAGGTACAATTTCCAGCAAGAGCGAAATCGTAAACGCTACTACAGGTGAAACCGAAAAGTTCGGCAAAATGGTTGCTCTGAAGGGTAAAAAGCAGGAAGAAATGATTGAGGCTTACGCCGGAGATATCATCGCACTTACAAAGCTTAACGCAAACACAGGCGATACACTTTGCGACAGCGCAGACGTTATTTCCCTTGACAAGATTGAATTCCCCGCTCCTTGCTATTTCAAGGCTGTTAAGGCTAAGGCTAAGGGCGATGAAGGTAAAATCAGCTCCGCTATCAGACGTTTACTGGAAGAGGACCACACACTTTGCTATATCCACAACCACGAAACACATCAGCGTATTATCGGCGGTTTAGGTGAACAGCACATTGACGTTGCAGTTCAGAAACTTAAGAATAAATTCGGTGTTGAAGTTGTTTTAGAAGACCCGATTATTGCTTACCGTGAAACAATCCGCAAAAAGGTTACCGTTGAAGGAAAGCATAAGAAACAGTCCGGCGGTCACGGTCAGTACGGTCATGTTAAAATTGAATTTGAGCCCGGAACAGAGGACGGACTTGTATTTGCTGAGCAGGTATTCGGCGGCAGCGTTCCTAAGAACTTCTTCCCTGCTGTTGAAAAGGGACTTCAGGAAAGCGTTGAACATGGTGTTCTTGCAGGTTATCCTGTTGTTCGTCTTAAGGCAACTCTCCTTGACGGCTCCTACCACCCTGTAGACAGCTCTGAACAGGCATTTAAAATGGCTGCTCACATTGCGTACAAGAATGGTCTTGGCCAAGCATCTCCTTGTCTTCTTGAGCCTATAAAGCTCCTTACAATCACCGTTCCCGATGATAATACAGGCGACATTATGGGTATTGTAAACAAGAGAAGAGGCGCAATCTTAGGTATGGAACCCGCTGAAAACGGAATGACAGCAATCAGCGCAGAACTCCCTGAGGCTGAAACAGGCGACTTTGCTACATACATTCGTCAGGTAACACGCGGTATGGGATTCTTTACAATGGAATTTGCACGTTATGAACAGCTCCCCTCTAACCTTGAGGCAGATGTTATCGCAAATGCACCTAAGTACAGCGAATACGAAGGTTAATATTCACACAATAAAGGCGGCAGGAAACTGTCGCCTTTAGTTATTTATAATTTCTTGAAATAAGCACTGAAATTCCCAAAATAGCTTGAAATACCTTTTGCTCTGTGATATAATTATTATAATTATATGAAAGGAATTTTCAATATGTCCACTGTTTTGATTGACAGGACACTGTCATATCTTCCTATAAACCCTGAAGTTGTAGAAAAAGAGCAACTGAACAAATATATAGATGGCGTTTTTTCATGCGGCGCTGATTATGTAGAAATTAACAGCACCGTTTTAAAACTCATAGAGAACAGGAATTTGTCGGAAAAGTTTATTTTCCGTGTCAGCTCTATGGCAGATATAAAATTAAGTGTTGATTATAGGTTTGCTTATGTGGTTATGCCTATGGGTTTAGCACCCTTTTTCAAAAAGCTTTCAGAGGTACACAGCATTATCGCAGAACTCCACACAAACGAATATGCGGTATTATCTGACCTGCTTAACCTGAAAAACAGCAAGTATCTGAATTACATATCAATGGTTCGGTTGTCAGGCAACGTTTCAGTTGACAACGACAGCGCAAAAAACCTTGTAAGTTGGTACAAATCTAATTTTCATATCCCACTTGACGTTTGCCCTCTTAACACAATGCTCACAGGCTCAGGTGATGCAATTGCCTTTTTCAAGGAGAATACAGACGCTATTTCTCTTTCTTTCGGACGAAATTATTATTACTCCTCTTTTGAGGATTTTCTTATCAACCGTCAGATTTTAAGGCGCACCTTTATGCCGCAGGAGATTATTTCCGCCCTTTGCAGCACAAGTCTTGCATTTATGCGTGTTTTTCGTTCTCTCCCCTGCGGAATGGAACGGCTGACTACAAAGGATAACCCTGTTACTTCACCTGTTTATGGCATAGAAAAGGGGTTGGTTTACCGCCCGAGTAAGGCTGTCAAAAAGA
>JAZUOE010000071.1:0-12974 GCA_045604505.1 Ruminiclostridium sp.
GTTTCAAGCCGCTCTCCGTCAGAAAGCTCATAGAGATATTTTACAGTATTATCTATAGAAGATACAAGTCTTTTTTTAATTTTTAGTCTATTTATACAGAATTTTTCGTCAAGTCTTGCGATAAATTGTGCAGAAATATTAGTGCATTGTGAAAATTCTGTTACTTTTTTCTTGTGGAGCCACTCATAAATCTGTTTTGCTCTGAATTTCTTCTCACCCATAGCAAGAATTTCTTCTTCTAATTCAGATAAATTAAGTGACAGTATATCAATCTTTTCCATTATTCAATTCTCCTGAGGGTTGCGACAAAAAAGCCGTCGCCCCCTGTAATATGTGGGAAGAAATTACGGCAATAACCTGCCTCTACCCCGTTTATGTCAAGCGGTACAACTATCGGTGAGAAATTTTTGTTTTCCTTAAGAAATTCCTCAACGACCGCCTCATTTTCTTCATAATTCAGTGTGCAGGTTGAATAAATAAGCGTCCCGCCCACTTTTACATAGCGACTTGCAGTGCGTAAAATCTCCCTTTGCATAGGGGGAATTTCCTCAAGTGCGGCCTTTTTCTTGTACTTGATTTCAGGCTTTCTTCGTATAACGCCAAGCCCAGAGCAAACCACATCACACAGCACCTTATCCGCTAACGGAATATTTTCGTCATAAACTGCCGCGTCATTGACCTTCGCAGAAATGATAGAAATTCCTAACCGTCTTGCCCCGTCACGGAGCATAGAAACCTTACCGTCGTACAGGTCAAAGCTATGAATTTCGCCCCTGTTTCCCATTGCCTCTGCAATAGAAAAGGACTTCCCGCCGGGTGCCGCGCACATATCAAGGATTGTTTCCCCGAAAACCGGCTTTACTATCTTACAGCAAAGCTGCGAAGAAATATCCTGCACATGAAAAAGTCCGTTTCTGTAAGCTCTGCAGGTTTCCACCCCGCCGATTTTGTCAATCTCCACGCAGTCGGGCAGCAGCTTATTCTGCCGTGCATTGATACCGTCCTTTTTAAGCTCTGCAATAAGCTGATTTGCGTCACATTTCAGCGTGTTTACCTTTACATATAAGGGGGGTCTGCCGAAAGAGCTTTTGAGGATTTCCAGTGTATTTTTCTCACCGAAACGCTTAATCCACATTTTCACCAGCCATTTCGGGCAGGAATATTCAACGGAAAGCCGTCCCTCACCCTCAAGGCTGCCGTAATCTATCTTACAGCCGTCCCTTAAAAAGCTGCGTAAAACTGCGTTGATAAAGCCCTTTTGCTTTTGCTCCGCCAGTTTCACTGTTTCATTCACTGCTGCGCTGTCGGGTACGCTTTCCATATACAAAAGCTGATATAGTCCCATTCTGAGTAACTGCACAGCGGCAATATCTATCTTGTCATATTCAATTTTAGAGTAGCAGCGGATAATGTAATCAAGCGTCATTTTCCGCTCTAAAACGCCATAGAAAAGCGCTGACGCAAAGGCCTTGTCCTTCGGGGAAAGAGCATTTTTATCCAGTGCGCTGTCCAGTACGATTGTAGAATAAGCCCCTTTCTCCTCTGTCTTTATGAGTAACCCGAAAACAATCTGTCTTGCTGATGCCATAGCCTTTTCCTTTCGTGTAAAAAATTATCGTCTGCGTCTTGTACGGGCGAGTATTCTCAAAAGCTGTAAAAGTGAAACCAGCAGTGCGGAAACGTAGGTCATTGCCGCTGCCTTAAGCACCTTTCTTGCGCCCTTGACTTCTTCGCCGTAAAGAATACCTGTCTGCACAAGGGTATCAATAGCACGGTGACTTGCATTAAATTCAACCGGCAGTGTCACAAGCTGAAAGGCAACTACTGTGCCGAAAAATGCAATACCGATTTCTGCCACAAATAAGCTGCTGATAAGACAGCCCAGCATGAATACCCAAACCCATGCTTTTGAGCAGACATTAACCACCGGCACAAGTGCAGTCCTTACCTTTATAGGGAAATATCCGGTAGCGTGTTGCACAGCGTGACCGCATTCGTGAGCCGCAACGCCGATTGC
The DNA here is from genome assembly GCA_045604505.1 of Ruminiclostridium sp. Classification (GTDB taxonomy): domain Bacteria; phylum Bacillota; class Clostridia; order Oscillospirales; family Ruminococcaceae; genus Ruminiclostridium_E. The sequence continues at coordinate 2,018 of JAZUOE010000071.1, forward strand.
ACCCACAGTTGCACTGCCGTAAACCGTATCCGAAAGGGCAATCACCTTATTTTTCGGGTCATAATGGTCAGTTAAATTTCCCGCAACACGTATTACCTTCACATCATACAAGCCGTTTAAATCAAGTATCTGCCTTGCTACATCACAGGCGGGGGTTTTTGAATTAACAAAAACATTATTGTACTTAGCAAAGGTTGTCTTTACCGACATTGAGGCAACCGCAGCGTAAATTGTCGCCGCAATCAGTAATACAGTAAGAAATGTGTAATTTGTTAAAAGCTTTTCCAGTACTTCCATATTTACTCCTATTCTCCTAGCAGGGTGTCCTTTTCCACCTTTTTTCCCCTGAGGAAATCCGCTGAATTCATTCTTTTTGAGCCCTCAAGCTGAATATCGCTGAGCCTTACGCAATTACCGTCGCCACAAGCAATTGTCAGCTTGTCATCAACTGTAACACCTGCCGCAGAATTAGTTTTAACGTCGCATTTTTCTGCAAAATAAACCTTTAAACGCTTACCGCCTAAGGTTGTAAAAGCGCAGGGTGACGCTGACATACCACGAATGAAGTTGTACACCTCTGCCGCACTCTTGCTGAAATCAATTCTGCACATTTCTTTTGAAATCATAGAGGCGTAGCAGGTATTTTCATCTGTCTGAGCCACAGGGTTTGCAGTGCCGCTTTCAAGCTGCTCCAGTGCCTTTAAAAGGAGAGGACCGCTTATTTCAGTCAGCTTATCGTGAAGGATTGAGGCAGTCATACGCTCATCAATAACAACCTCTTCCTTTAAAATCATATCCCCTGTATCCAGCCCTTCAGCCATATACATTATAGTAATACCTGTCTTTTCCTCACCGTCAATAATGCAGTGCTGAATAGGTGCCGCACCTCTGTAGCGGGGGAGCAGTGAGGCATGAACATTTATACAGCCGTACTTCGGCAAATCCAAAACTGTCTTAGGTAAAATCTGCCCATAAGCCGCCACCACAATACAATCGGGATTATGCTCCTTAAGTATTTCAAGGCTTTTTTCTGCGTCCTCACCCTTTCTTAAGGATAAAGGCTGATACACAGGAATATCGTGAGCCACCGCACATTCCTTAACAGGTGAAAACTGCATTTTCTGTCCTCTGTTTTTCGGCTTGTCAGGTTGTGTAAAAACTCCTGTAACCTTATGTCCTGATTTTATAAGCTCTTCCAAGCAGGGCACCGCAAAATCGGGTGTCCCCATAAAAACTATATTCATATTTATTCCTTTCCTTCCAGCGCCTCAATAACCAGCCTTTTGTTTCCCTGTAAGCCGTCTGACGCTACATCATAAGCTGTCTTTCCGCTGTTATTTTTAATGGTTTTGTCTGCGCCTTTCTCTAAAAGCAATCTCACTGCCTTGAAATTACCCACCCTTGCTGCGTGAATAAGGGCGGTATTTCCCTCATTATCGGTAAGATTAATGTCTGCGCCGCCGTTTATAAGGAGATTAGTGCAGTTTGTGAGAGGCTCCTCTAAAATAACCCACTCTGCCAGGTACATCAGCGGTGTTACACCATTATTATCCCCTTTATTTACGTCAATTCCCCTTGAAACAAGGACCTCATAGCCTGTTTCCAAATCTGAGGTTGACACAAATACATCTGACGCCAAAAGGGAAAGAGCGTTTTTTCCGTAATCGTCAACAGCGTTTATATCACCGCCGTTATCAAGAATTGTATTCATACAATCCTTATAATACATACCTCTGTTTTTTTCGCAGAGCATAAGTAAGGGAGTAACACCCCTTCTGCCCTTTCCGTTTATGTCGACTCCATGCTCAACTAACCAAGCAATATTTTCCAGTTGATTAGTGTCGGTTACGGCATAAATGATTGCGTTTGCGCCATAACTGTCACAGCGGGTAAGGTCAACTCCCATTTCCGCCAACAGCTCAAGCTCTTCCACATCACAGTTTCTTGCGGCAAAGCAGATTGCCGGTACTCCGTCAGGTGCGGTAAATTCCGCCTCTGCTCCCTTTTCCGCCAAAGCCTTTATAACACTTTTGTCTGTATCATTGCTGAGAGCGTAGTACATTACAGGATAGCCGCTTTCGTCCACCGCATTGACATCTGCCCCTTTGTTTATCATCTGCAGACAGTTATCGGTACTTTCCCTTATCAGCGAAAGCATGAGAGGTGTCCTGCCGCTGCTGTCTGTAACAGTCAGGTCTGCCCCATTGTTGACAAGAAGGTTTACAAGTCCGTAATGACGATATTCGATAGCTAATTGCAGGGGAGTGCCTTCCTTTGTTTCATAATTCACGTTTGCCCCGTGCTGAATAAGGAGCTTTGCGGTAGAAATATGCTTATCCCCGCCCCATAATCCGCAGATTTCGGTTAAAGGGGTCTGTTTGCCCTTTTCGGTTTTGTAATTGCCTTTTATAATGCTGTAGTAAGAGTCGGGGTGTTCACCGTTATCAAGATATTCTTTTATAACAGCATAGCCGTCCTCTTTTCGTGCGGCAGCTGCCATTGATTTTGTGCTGTAGTTGATTTTATTTAGTATACCCAAAGCCACCGCAATTACAACACCGATTACCGCAACAATAATTGTAATGCCTATACCGATAAGCACCTTTGCAGTAATTTTCCTGCCCTTAGCGTTTTCTTTTTTCTTTGCGGAAAGGGCAACCGCCCCACCTGCCGCTGCTGTAAACGCACCTGTAGCGAAAAGAATTATCAGCACAACAATAACAACTATTGCTATGCCGACGCAAAGCAAAAACAACGGAAATCCCAGTGCCATAAGCCATTCTCCTCAGTTTGCAGAAAAGTCTTTCTGACGAATTTAAATAAATGATACATCAATTATTCATTTTTATTACTTTTCCTCAGGGTCAACCCATTCTTCTACTAAATCAACAAATACAGAGCCGCTGAGATGGTCTATCTCATGACAAAGGGCACGTGCTAATAATTCTGTACCCTCTACTTTAAATTCCTTGCCGTAGCGGTTCATAGCTGTAACCTTTACCTTTGCCGGTCTTGTGACATAACCCCACTGTCCGGGAAAGGAGAGGCAGCCCTCAACCTCTCTTTGCTTACCTCTGATAGAGGTAATTACAGGGTTGATAAGCTCAATAGGACCCTCACCCACATCTATAACGGCAACTCTGCGTAAAATACCCACCTGCGGCGCAGCTAAGCCCACGCCGTTTGCTTTCTGCATAGTTTCGTACATATCGTCAAGAAGTACCCAAAGCTTATCGTCAAAAACCGTAACATCACGGCATTTCTTTCTGAGTACGTCCTCACCGGATTTAACAATATTTCTTAATGCCATTTTTAATCTTCCTTTCTATAATTCGCCGTTGAAATCGGCATAAAAATTTACATCTTTCAAATCGGGGTCCTTATAAGCTGACGCCATAACCTCTCTTAAAATATTGCGGAAAGCCTTGTCGTTGCGGCATTTCACAATAATCCTTCCTCTGAAAACGTTGTTGAAACGTCCGTTGTAGGTTGGCCCCAAAATAATTACGGGAATATTTTTCTCTCCCGCCGTCCGCTCCTTAAAAAGCTGACAAAACCGCTGCGCTCCCTTTTTCAGTGCAGTTTCATTGTATGAACTGAACCCGATAAGACATATATCGCAGTAGGGCGGGAAAATAAGCGCCTTCCGCACTTCACATTCCTGATTGTAGAATTCCTTGTAATTCTGCTGTGCCGCCAATTCAAGCACATAATGTTCAGGGGAAAAGGTCTGAATAAAGGCACGGCCTTCTTTTTCTCCTCTGCCTGACCGTCCAACAACCTGCGTTACCAGTGAGAAAGTCTTTTCATAACCCAGATAATCCCCCGCATAAAGACTGCGGTCAATGAGCAACACTCCCACCAGCGTTACATTCTCAAAATCCAGCCCCTTTGCTATCATCTGAGTGCCCACCATTATATCATATTCGTTGTTTTTAAATTCCTTAAAACGCTTTTCGTATGAGAATTTTGACATTGTAGTGTCTGCGTCCATTCTCAGCACTCTTGCTCTCGGAAAATATTCCTTTATCTCGTCCTCAATGCGCTGAGTACCTGTACCGCTCTGATAAATATACCCGCTGCCACATTTTTCGCAGTGTCTTGGCATATCCTTACGAAAACCGCAGATATGACAAATGACGCTGTTGTTTATCTTGTGGTAGGTCAGGGGAATACCGCAATTTTGACATTCTATCACCTGTCCGCAGCTTATACAGTTTGCGTAGGTGTGATAGCCTCTGCGGTTTAACAGCAGCATAGACTGCTCACCCTTGTCAAGGTTATATTTCAGCTCACAAAGTAATTCCTCGCTGAAATTTCCTCTGTTTCCTCTTTCTGCCTCAACCCTCATGTCTATCATTTTCACATCGGGCAGCTTTGCGGTGCTGAAACGCTGATTCATCTCAAACAGGTGATACCTGCCTGAAAGCGCCTTTGTGTAGCTGTCGAAAGAGGGTGTAGCTGACGCAAGGAGCAGCAGTGCGTTGTGATAAAAGCATCTTTGCTTTGCCACATCTCTTGCGTGATAGCGGGGGGACATTTCCGATTTATAGGTATGCTCCCCTTCCTCGTCGATAACCACAATTCCTATATTTTTAAGGGGTGCAAAAACCGCACTTCTTGTACCGATAACGATTTTTGCCTCGCCCCGTCGTATTCTTTTGTATTCGTCTGCCCTCTGACCTAAGGAAAGGCCGCTGTGTATTATGGCAACCGTATTTCCGAAAAGGCTCTGAAATTTTCCTACAGTCTGAGGTGTCAGTGAAATTTCCGGCACTAGCAGTATTGCCGTTTTTCCTGTTTCCTGTGCATATTCAATAAGCTTGATGAAAACCGAAGTCTTGCCGCTGCCTGTAATACCGTGAAGTAAGGCACATTGAGGCTTTCCTGTTTTCATAAGCTCCTTTATGCCGTCAAAGGTAGTCTGCTGCAAAGGTGAAAAGTGAATATCCGAAAGCCGTGCGGTAGGAATAGCGTCCTTAGAAACTGCCCTAGACTGCTCTGCCTCGCTGATTTCAACAATGCCCTTTTTCTCTAAATTCTTCACTACCGATTCGGTAACGCCGCAGAGGTAGCAAAGCTCCTTAACCGCCGCTGTACCTGACTCTGACAAGGTTTCAATCACCTTTTTCTGCTTAGGCGAAAGGGTCATTCCCGTCGTATCCGCCTCTGTCAGTGCCGCCATGCGCTCGGTGCTGTCGCCCACCCGCCTTTTTACCTGCTCTTTTTTCAGCAATACACCCTTTTCTGTAAGGTGCAAAGCCGTCTTACGGTTTTCGGGCAGGTTTAAAGCAATATTCTGCTCCTTTTCCGACAAGGGGGCAATCTTATCTACCAGCTCCTTTTCCGCCTCTGTAAGACTCTCGGTGCTGTAATTCTCTTTGAAAGCGTATTTTTCCTCTGCTTTCAGGTTAAGACCGGGCGGTAGAATTGTCCTCACCGCGTCATAATAGGTGCAAAGGGTAGTTTCCTTCAGGTAACGGCATAGTTTCAGCATTTCCTCATCAAGAAAAATACCGTCCTCTGCCATACAGCAGATTGATTTCAGCTTACTGTCATAATCTGCCTCAGTAAGGGTAAAAATAACCCCTGCTCTCATTTTATTGCCTCTGCCGAAGGGCACCATGACCCTTGCCCCGATATGCAGTGTTTCTTTCAGTTGTTCCGGCACAAGGTAGCTGAAAAGGTCATCAAAAGAGGGTGAGGTTTTTTCAACCGCAACCCCCGCTATAATTCTCCTCATTCGCTGAGAAGGGTATCAATAAGGCTCTCGCTGTTTTTTGTGCGTGACTTTTCCGCAAGAACAACGGAAAGGAAGTCATCAACTGCCTTTTCCAGCTCAGCATTCACCACAAGATAATCATAGTTACGTGCAAACTGAAGTTCGCCTCTTGCTGTATTTATACGGCGCTGAATTGTTTCCTCATCTTCAGTGCCTCTTTTATGTAAACGGCGGTCAAGTTCGCTGAAGGAAGGGGGGAGAATGAAAATCATAGTACAATCAGGGAACATTTTCTTTACATTTGCCGCACCCTCGACCTCGATTTTCAGAATTACGTCCTTACCTGCAGAAAGCATTTCCTCAACTGCCTTTTTAGGTGTGCCGTAATAGTTACCGCAGTATTCGGTATATTCCAGCAGTTCGCCGTTTTTAATCATTTCTTCAAACTGCTCACGGGTTTTGAAATGGTAGCTTACCCCGTCAGTTTCGTTAGGTCTGATACCACGTGAGGTTGCTGAAACAGAGTAGAAAAGATTGTCATTACGTGAAAGTGCCTGTTCTAAAATAGTGTCCTTGCCGCAACCCGCAGGTGCAGAAACTACGATTAAAATACCTTTGCTCATTTTTATATCCTTCTTTCAAAAATTATTCCTTAGCCGCAATACTGTCAGGCTCCCTTGCCGACATAATGATATGTCCGCTGTCGGTAACAATAACAGTTTTAGTTTTCTTGCCGCAGGTAGCGTCAATAGCGGTAAATTTTTCCTTTGCGGCGGCAACTAATCTTTTAGCCGGAGCCGAATCCGCCCCGATAACCGCCACGATACGGTCACTGTTCACCCTGTTTCCATATCCCACATCAATTAACTTCACCTGAACACCTCACTTTTTGATGAATAATCAAAAACGCAATATATAAAATATTATACCATTAAAGATAATAAAAATCAATAGTGTAAAAAAATTAACCCTTCATTTATATATGATTAACAAATAAATCATTTTAGGATTGATTTTTTTTAAGTTTTGTGATATACTAAATAAAATCAGTAATTATACCCTAACGAAAGGCACTTTTAATGGTTGTATATATAGCATTATTTTTAGTAACTCTAGTTTTAGGCATTGCCCTTACAGGCAAAAATCCCACCAAACCAAAAAAAATCGTATATCTTGCAATATCTTTTACGATAATGTTTGTTCTGTCCGTATTCCGCTACGGAATGGGTAACGACTATTTCAGCTATATCCGTATTTTTGAGGAAATCAAAGCAACAGAATGGAGCGGCATCTTCGGGCTCAGCTATGAACCTGCCTTTGCCCTGCTCACAAAAATAATCACCCTTATAACCTACGACCACACGGTAATGTACGGCATTTACGCAGTGCTTATCCTTGTCCCGGTAGCGGTTGCTATCTACCGCCACAGCGACAATGTATGGGTTTCCGTATCTGTATACTTATGCCTTACATTTTTCTATACATCTCTCAGCTTTATCCGTCAGAGCATGGCGGTTTCGGTGCTGATTTTAGCCTACGGCTACATCAAAAACCGTAACGTTGACTTTTCCCTTCTCAAGGGCGAAAATAAATCCTTCTCCCGCTTTTTAAAGGAGAGTAATCTTATTCCCGTACTGATATTTGCAGTAATTGCGGTTTTATTCCACTACACCGCTGCTGTATTTATCCCCTTGTACCTGCTCTCTCTTATAAAGCCCACCAAGAAGTACATTATTATTTTCAGCTCAATTTCCGTCGGCGTACTTGTTACCTGCCTTATTATGAAAGCCGCAGGTGCAAACCCCTTAAACCTCATTGCCGACCTTGTAACAACTCTGACCGGCAGAGATTATTCATCTTATATCGGCAGCAGATGGTTTGAAAACGGCTTTGGTGTTCAGTATCTTATAATGCCTTTGGCTGTATTGGCATTGGTTATGATTAGCTACTTCATAGGTTGGAAGGATAAGAAGGAATCTGATGTACTTCTCCAGTTTACACTTATGAATGCCTCTATCTGGAGCTTTATCACCTACGCATTTATCGTTGAACGTTTCTCTATGTTCATCTTTATATACTCTGTCTTTACAATCCCCTCTGTCCTTAACTACTACGCAGAAAAGGCAGAAGAAGAAAAGGCAAAGACAGTAGTCCCTGACAAGAAAATGCCCGGCTATTCAAAGGCAAAATCCGAAGAAAAGCAGGACAACAGCTTTATTATCACTACAGTAACGGTTATCGGACTTTTCGTGTATAACTGTTGGACAATTGCCATGAACTTTCACGGTATTGCCAACTATATGGCACTCTCCCCTGAGTTTACCGACATGGTTGACGGATACGACAGCTCTGAAGAAAACCTTGCAGTTATGAGTACCAACGCCGACCTGTACACTTATCTCATTCAGCTTAAAAACACAGATTGCGGCTATGCAATTGTGGGTGCGGCAAGTGATTTCAGCGGTACAGCCGACGCAGTGTGGGACGCTGCAAAGTATGCCGGAGCCGCAGATATTCCCAACGACCTTAAGGCAAAATCACCATTCTTTATTGAATACAACGACCGTAACGGCGAGGACGTAATCGACCATTACACACAGGATTACACCGCCTCTAACGGTATTACCATTCATAACGACTCTGCTTATGCTTTGCTTGGTGAAACGGAGTATGAAATCTGGGTTAAAGACAGCACAAATAAGAAGATTGACCTTCCCAACAACGCAATTACCTTTATCTTGTTTAACCAAAGCGGCGAAATCTTTGACATAACCGCTTTTGAAGTTGATAAAATCGGCAGAAATGCCACAAAAGTACCATTGGAATGAACGGACTCAGAAAACCTGAAAAGGAAAAAATGATATGAAAAAGATACTGGAAATCATTAAAAATCTATTGAAAACCGTAGGAGGCTTTTTCAAAGGACTCTTCGGAAAGATTGGAGGCTTTTTTGCCTCAAAATTCAAGTTTATAGGTAAACTTACCTCTAAACTGCCTAAAAAGGAAAAAGCAGAAGAAGAGGTTGAATACTTCACCAGCGAGGCGGACGTACAGCGTGAAACAAAGGCTGCCAAAAAGAGAACAAAGCTGACCTTAGGCCTTGTTATCATGTCGGCAGGTTGTGCGGTTGTATTCGTACTCTCTGTAGTAATGTGCCTCATTAACTGTTTCTTAAGCTACGACCTTGCAGAGCAGTACATAATTGAGGAAATCGAATCGGGCCTTACCTCATATCAGTCTGCTGTACAGCAAAAGGTAGACGTTATCCACCTTGAGGTTGAATCGGTTGCCGCAACCAGCGACATCTACACCGGTACAAAGAAGATGAGTGTACGTCAGACTCTCCTTGACGCTAAGGTTGAGGGCACAAACTACACTGACTTCTCTATTGCAAAGGACGACGGTACAACCTATAACGAAACTGATATTTCCGACCGTGAATACTTCAAAGAGGCTGTAGGCGGCAATACTTATATCTCCAGCCCTGTTGTAAGAAAAACCGATAGCTCCGTTGTATTTATGTGCGGTGCAAAAATCACACACCTTGCCTTCAGCGGTGCAGCTTACGGCGCAATTGACATTACTGCCTTCAGCGACCTGCTTGAAAGCATGAAGATAGGTGAAGAAAGCTCCGCTTTCCTTCTTGATAAAAACGGCACAATTATTGCCCACCCCAATGATGCTTACGTAAGAGATATGAAGACATTCTCCGGTCTTGCAAACGAAGAAGGCAGAGCATTCAAGGGTGCTGCTGAAATTTCAGAGAAAATGATTGCAGGAGAAACAGGCGTTGAACAGATAAGCTACTTAGGAAATGAATGTTATGTTGGCTACATTCCTGTCGGCAATGTGGAAAATTGGTCTTTAGCAATCGTTATCCCCTCTTCCGCAGCTATGACTGCCTTAAGCAACTCCATTGTCAGCAACATTGTTGTACTTGTTGTTCTCCTTGTTTTAGGCGCTTTAGTATTCGTAGTAATTTCAAACCGCATTTCCAAGCCTATTAACCTTATCAGTGAGCGTCTTGGACTTCTTGCAGAAGGCGACCTTTATTCTCCTATCCCTAATGTTAAGTCCAACATTGATGAAACAAAGATGCTTATGGAATCCTTAACAGGCGTTACCGACAGCTTAAGCTCCATTACAACGGATATTGACCGAGTTTTAGGCGGACTTGCTGAAAAGAATCTTACAATGCGACCCAGTACTGAATATCGCGGTGACTTCCGTTCAATCCGTACATCTCTTATCACAATTTCCAACAGTCTTATTTCAATTATCCGTTCACTTGAAAAGGTTTCAACTGATGTAAACAACGGTTCAAATCAGATACTTTCCAGCTCTGAAAACCTTGCAAACAGCACAATTCAGCAAAGCTCCAGCCTTGATGCACTTAACGACAATATCGTTCAGATTTCCGAGCGTATTGAGGCAAACGTTGGTGTCACCACAAAGGCAGCCAACTTAGTTTCCGACACTGTACAACAGGCTAATGCAAGTACAGAAAAAATGGCACAGATGATTGAATCTATGGCTGAAATCAGTAAAACCAGCGAACAGATTGATATTATCATTCAGACAATTGACGAAATCGCATTCCAGACCAATATCCTTGCTCTTAATGCGGCTGTTGAGGCGGCTAAGGCAGGAGAGGCAGGTAAGGGCTTTGCGGTTGTAGCGGACGAAGTAAGAAACTTAGCAAGTAAATCTGCTGAGGCGGCAAGTAACACTGCAAAGCTTATTTCTGAATCTATTGCAGCAGTGCATAAGGGTGAAGAAATTGCCAGTGAAACTGAAGTTGCAATCAGTGAAATCGTTCGTAACATTGACCAGATTAATGACTTCATGTCACAGATTGCCAATGCCTCTGACGAACAGGCACAGCGTATAACAGGCATTAACGAAAGCATGACTGTTATCAGTGACCTTACTCAGAACACCAGCGCAACTTCTGAAGAATGTGCCGCTGCAAGTCACGAGTTCAGCAGCCATTCAACTATTCTCCAGTCTATCGTTCAGGAATTCAGAATGTCATAAACAAAAATGGCGGCTATATGGCCGCCATTTCCCGTTCTCACCTGCACACAAGAACAGCAGCTTTTAAGGGTAGGGCTCATATAGAAGTTTTATATGTATTTATCGGTGGAAACCTTTCTGTAGAAAGGTTATCCCCCCTACCCCCTTCCAAAGACGTATAATAAAAATTTAAGCCTCATAGTGTTTCTCCCTATCGGG
>JAZUOE010000072.1:0-3544 GCA_045604505.1 Ruminiclostridium sp.
TGTGCAACAACAAGACCTGCGGTAACAGAATTAACCTCGTCATTAAGCATAACTATTCTGTCATTCAGAAGGCGTGAATAAATATCATAGGAACGCTCGCCTCGTCCTGTCTGTTCAATAACGGTTGCTACTAAATGCATAAAATCCATAATTCTGTCTTCCTTTCAAAATCGTGTTTTCGCCAAATATCTATTTTTTTCGCTCTTTGCATAAATGCAAATATTCAGAGCTTTCACTTGGGAAAGCTCTGAATATAGTTGACGAATTTATTCAGCCTTAGGCTCAACAACAGTGATATCTGCATTTTCCTTTACAAGGTCAAAAGCCTTTTCAGATGCGTTATCAGCCTTTAAACTTTCAGCAGAAATAATTGCCTTTACTCTTTCGAGGTCCATCTTGTGTTCATCAGCTAACTTCTGATACTGTTCTTCGAGAGCAGCGTCTGTTACTTCGATATTTTCAAGTTCAGCAATCTTTTCAAGAGCAAGTCTGAGCTTAACCTGGATTTCAGCAGGAGCTCTGAAGTTTTCCTTGAACTGGTCGATTGTAAGACCTGTGTACTTGAGATAATCGTTTAATGTAATACCAGCATATCTGTTTCTGTATTCCCATTCTCTGAGCATATCAGCAATTCTGTGTTCGTACATCGCCTCAGGAATTTCACCTTCAACAAGTTCAGCTAACTTTTCAGAAACTGTGTTGTCGAGCATAGAGTCAGCCTGTTTCTGAGCAGTTTCTTCGAGCTTAGCCTTGATGCTATCCTTGTACTCAGCAAGTGTTTCGCAATCGCTAACGTCCTTAGCAAATTCATCATCAAGTTCAGCAAGTTCCTTGCCCTTGATTTCGTGGAGTTTGCACTTGAACACTGCGGGTTTACCTGCAAGATTTTCAGCGTTGTAATTTTCAGGGAATGTTACATTTACATCAAATTCTTCACCGATGTTCTTACCAACAATCTGGTCTTCAAAACCAGGAATGAATCTGCCGCTGCCGATTTCAAGGCTGAACTTTTCTGCCTTGCCGCCGTCAAATGCTACACCGTCGCAGAAACCTTCAAAATCAAATACTACTGTATCGCCGTTTTCTACAGCTCTGTCAGTAATGTCGATGATTCTTGCATTCTGATTTCTTACACGCTCAACATCAGCGTCAACATCAGCATCAGTAATAGTCTTGACAGTCTTTTCAACCTTTAATCCCTTATAATTAGAAATTGTGATTTCAGGCTTAACTGTGAATGTTACCTTAAATGTAACACCATCTTCCTTAGAAACGGAGGTAACCTCAGTTTCGGGAACATCAACAACTTCGAGTTTCATTTCTTCGATTGCGTCAGCAACAGTCTTCTGGTACATACCATTTACTGCCTCTTCGTAGAAAAAGCCCTCGCCGTACTGAGCTTCAATCATCTTTCTGGTTGCCTTGCCTTTTCTGAATCCGGGAAGAGAAATATTCTTTCTTCTCTTTAAATAAGCAGCCTGAACAGCAGCTTCAAATTCTTCAGCATTAACCTTGATTTCAGCTTCGACAGTATTTGCGCCTGTCTTGTTGTTAGAAATAATTTCCATTTTTTTGTCCTCCGTTTTTTCAATCGTTAATAATTATAACATAAAATTAAAATAATTACCAGTATTTTTTGAAAATTTTTATCAATTTATCATAATTGGCATAAATCCAAGATAATCAGCGGATATCATTTTATAAACTGTACCCTCATGTTCACCTTGAAACGCATATCTGTGACCGGGACCGTGAATATGTCCATAATAGCATTTCTTTATACCTGATTCTCTGATAACCGATAAAATATATTCATTTTTTTCGCCGTTATAAATTGGCGGATAATGAATAAATGCAATCAGCTCACCGCCTAGTTTCAAACCTTCATTCACAGACATTTGCAGCCGTCCCGCCTCACGATTAAGAACCTTAACATCACATTCCGTTCCGTCATCGTTAATCCAGCCTCTTGTACCCACAACGCAGATACCTTCCACTAAATAAGCGTTATTATTCAATATCTTTATACGGTCAAACCCTTGTTCGCTAAGGAATTTATTCATCTTAGCGGCAGTATTCCACCAATAATCATGATTGCCCTTAAGAATAATTTTATTGCCCTTAAGAACATTATTGATGAAAGCGAAATCCTTTACGGTATCATTAAGGCTCATTGCCCAAGATATATCGCCGGGAATAACAACCGTATCTGTGTCTGAAACTACTCTGTTCCAATTTTCCTCAAGGCGTGAAACATAACCGTCCCAGCCTTTGAAAATATCCATAGGCTTATCACAGCCTAACGAGAGGTGAAGGTCACCGATTGCAAATACACTCATCTGTTTTTAAGAAATTCAAGCACTACAGTAGGCATTTCCTGCTTTTCAACAGAACCTGTGAATCTTACAGCCTTATCCTTTGTTGCTGCAAGAGGAGCGGGAATTGTTGTACCTGTCTGCTTTTCAAGATTTTCGATAATTGTAAATTCATCAACACCTGCAGTTTCTCCGCCAAGAGCGTCATAAACTGCTGCACCGAACTTATAGGGATTAGCGGTAGAGGCAATGATTGTCTTTGTTTCATCGCCTGTTTCAGCCTTATAATCCTGATATACCTTATAAGCAACAGCTGTGTGTGTATCCATAAGATAGGAATAAGAATCAAATACTTCCTTGATTGCTGCCTTAGTCTGAACATCATCACAGCAACCTGCATAAAAATCAGCCTTGATTTTTTCAAGCACTTCAGGAGTTACGCTGTACTTACCTTCCTTAGAGAGCTTACCGAACCAATCAGCAATAGTTGTATCACTGCAATCTGTAAGGTGATATAAAAGACGTTCAAGGTTGCTGGAAATAAGAATATCCATAGAGGGAGAAACAGTGGTGTAGAACTGTCTGTTTCTGTCATAAATACCTGTATTAATAAAGTCAGTGAGTACATTGTTTGCGTTTGATGCGCAAATAAGCTTATTTACAGGAATACCCATCTGCTTTGCATAGTAAGCGGCGAGGATATTACCAAAGTTACCTGTGGGAACAACAATGTTGATTTTTTCGCCGTACTCAATCTCACCATTCTTGATAAGACTTGTGTAAGCAGAAATATAGTATACAATCTGAGGAGAAAGTCTGCCCCAGTTAATAGAGTTCGCACTAGAGAAAACTACATTCATCTTTTCAAGCTCATTTTTTAAGCTTGAATCAGTGAAAATAGCCTTTACACCATTCTGACAATCGTCAAAGTTGCCCTTTACAGCACAAACATGAACGTTATTACCTTCCTGAGTTGTCATCTGACGTTTCTGCATATCACTAACACCGTCTTCAGGATAGAAAACAGTTATGCTTGTACCGTCAACATCTTTAAAGCCCTCAAGAGCAGCTTTACCTGTATCACCTGAGGTTGCAACAAGAATTACGATTTTTTTGCCGTCAGCAGTTTTCTTTGCAGAAACTGTGAGAAGATAAGGAAGAAGCTGCAGTGCCATATCCTTGAAGGCACATGTAGGACCTCTGAAAAGCTCAAGGATATATGAAACATC
>JAZUOE010000073.1:0-11701 GCA_045604505.1 Ruminiclostridium sp.
AAATTATCCGATTTTAATGATGCGCTCCAACGAGCTTACCCTTGAGGAAGTATTCCTCAAGCTGACTACAGGCGATGTTTACGGTGGCGCAGAAAAAATCGAGCGGAAGTTCGACCGCATCAGCAAGGGAGGTAATTTATAATGTTGGCAGTTTTAAAGCGTGAGCTTTCAGCATATTTCAAAGCTCCCATAGGCTATGTTTTTATTGCAGCCTCATTCCTGTTTTCAGGATTTTTCTTCTGGATGTTCTCTCTTAGTTCAGGCAGCACCGATATTTCCGGTGTATTTCAGGGAATGTTCTATGTATACATGATTTTTGTGCCTATTTTAACAATGCGACTTGTGGCAGAGGATAACCGTCAGAAAACTGACCAGCTGCTCCTTACTGCTCCTGTCAGCCTTTTCGGGCTTGTATTCGGAAAATTCCTTTCCGCATATATCATTTTCCTTGCAGGTGATGTAATTATGTTCATTTACGGTATTGTAATGAGCTTTTACGCACAGGTAAACTGGGCAATGATTGTGGGCAACTTTGTGGCACTTGCTCTTGTCGGCGGTATTTTTGTATCGGCAGGACTTTTTATTTCAAGCCTTACAGAAAGTCAGATGATAGCGGCAATAGGTTCATTTGCACTTAACCTTACACTTATGCTTATTACCACTATTTCTTCTCTCATTCCTTGGAAGGTGGTAGCTGATATAGTTTACACCCTTTCAATTTTTGACCGTTACTATGAATTTACAACGGGTATTTTCAGCCTTTCAAACGCGTTTTTCTTCTTAAGCGTAATTGTCATCTTCTTATTCCTGACAGTTCGTGTTCTTGAGAAACGCAGATGGGCGTAAGGAGGTTGAAATATGTCAGTTGAAATTAATAAAAACACTCCTGAAGGAGAAGAAGTAACTCCTAAGCAGGAGAAGACAAAGAAAAAATCAAGCAAAAATCCTTTTAAAAGCAAAAAATTCAAGCATGGCTCACTTTCAGTAGCCTTTACCGTTATTTTTGTAGCGGCAATTGTGCTTGTAAACGTAATTTTAAACCTTGTTCTTGACCGCTTTGATGTTGAGGTTGACCTTACCGACAGCGGACTTTATACAATGGGCGAGGAGCTTGAAAATTACATTAAATCATCTGAAGGCAAGGTTACTTTCTATTTTACATCAGATGAAGAAACTCTTGAATCTGCAGGTTCAGTATACAAGCAGACAATGGAGCTTGTAAAAAAAGCAGTTTCAATGAACAGCAGTTATGAAATGAAGTATGTGGACTTACTTCAGGACCCCACTTTTGCTTCAGCTTATGAGGGTGTAACACAGGGCGGTCTTATTGTAGAAAGCGAAGAAACAGGCAGATATAAGTTTTACGATATAGGTAACGATTTTCTCCGTTATGCAATGTCCGACGGCAATACCTACAACTATTCCGACGCACAGATGAGAGCATATTACTACGGATATACAGTTACCGACGAAACAAGTATTGCTGAGCAGGAAGTGCTTTCAGGCATAATGTCCGTTACAATGGTAAACCCTGTTAAAATTGCCGTTTCTACAGGCTTTGGCGAAGCAGAAAATGCAGGTCTTGTCAGCCTTCTTGAAAAGAATGCCTACGTTGTGGAAACCCTTGACGTAGATATGGCTGAATCTATCCCCGATGAGTACGAAATTCTTATTATAAACGCTCCCACAATGGATTACAGTAATGAGGCAATTAACAAAATTGACAGTTGGCTCAGCAACGGCGGTATGTACGGCAAAAATATGTTCTATTTTGCGTCAGTTGAAAACCCCGTTGATACTCCTAATCTTGACGGTTTCCTTGCTGAATGGGGACTTAAGGTTGACATGGGCTTTGTATGTCAGATGGATACAAACTACGCATATTCTGTACAGGGGTATGCAATTCCCCTCTATCAGCGTGGTGAAATCGTTGAAGATACAGATTTCTATGCTGCAATGCAGCTTGACCCCGACGCATCTTTCAGAGCAAACGGTGTAAGACCTGTTATAAAGCTTTGGGAAGAACAATCCAACTTCTTAAATACCACAATTCTGCAGTCTTATGGTGAGGAGAGCGTGATAATGCCCTTTGACGCAGCAGAGGACTGGACCCCTGAGGCTGCTGAAAGCAGGGGGCAATTCAGCTTTATGGTTGAGGCATCAAAGGTTCGTTATGAAGGTGCTGAACCTATCTGCAGCCGTGTTATTGCAACAGGCAGTGAGGTTTTATTTACCGACTACTTCCTTTCCGCTACCAACTACAGCAACGCAGAGGTTATTCTTGCAGTATTCAACACAATTTCAGGCAACGCAGGTCAGAGTGTAACAATCACACCTAAGACCTTTACACCTACCACCTACGAAATTGAGGCGGCACAGCAGAACGGTATCGGTATCACCTTTGCGGTTATTATCCCTGTAATTATTATTGCAGCTGGTATTATTGTATGGGTACGCAGAAGAAGATTATAATAAAAGGAAAAAATATGAGCAAAAACAAGCAGATTTTAATTTTTTCAGCTATAGGTTTACTTGTGCTTGGCGGTGTTACAGCGGTTCTTATGCTGACTGCTCCTAAGGAGCAGTCAGAACCTGCTGATGACACCACAGCAGAGGAGCAGGTAGACGAAAGACTTATTCTTACGGAAAAGACAGAGGCTGATGTTGTCAGCATTCATGTAAAGAACATGAGTGATGAATATGACATTATAAAAAACGGTGAAGAGTGGACGATTTCAGGTATTGAAGGTGCAGAAGTTCTTACCGACAGCCTTAACGCACTTGTAACCAACGTTTCTTCAATGACAGCCAATCAGGTTGTTGAAGAAAATGCGTCAGACTTTTCCAAATACGGTTTAACTGCTCCAAATTCAGAGGTTACAGTTGATTACGGAAGTGAAAAGTTCACTTTCCTTGTAGGAAACGAAACCCCCACTTCTTCCTCAACCGTTTATTTCTGCGAAAAGGGTAATACTACCGTTTTTACCTATAAGAAATCTCATCTTTCAGGTTTTTCAGCCGATAGATTTTCTTACGTCAGCACAACGGCAATGCCCGGTTATGACCAACAGGCAGGAGAGGCAGTTACAAAGTTCACTATTGAACGTGCAGACCTTGAAAAGCCTATTGTAATTGAGCAAATCCCCGCACCCGGCGAAGATGAAATTGCAGTATTCTCTTACGAACTCACCAGCCCATACAATGCGTATGTAGACCTTACCAACGCACCTAACTTTATCTACAGCCTTTTCGGTTTAACAGCAGATAAGGTTGCTTGGTACGGTATGGAGGAGAAGGATTACGAAATTTCAGGTATTAACAATCCTAACTGCAAATTTACTCTTGAAACAACTCTTAAGACCTATACTATCACCTTAGGAAATGCAGTAGCCGAAGAGGTTGCCGACGAAAATGGCAATGTAACAACAGAAATCGTTGGTTTTTACGGCATGAGCAGTGAAGTGCCCGATACACTTTTCCTGTTCAGTGCTGACGCAATCCCCGCTTTCTCAATTCAGGCAGAAAGCCTTATTTCCCGCTTATTCCTTATGCCTTACATCTATTCTCTTGAATCGGTAGAATATTCTGATAGCAAGGGACAGGAATTTACTTTAGGCTTTGAAACAATAAAGGCGGAAACAGAGGACGGTGAGGATATCCACAACCATTATCTCAACGGTGAAATCCATGACGAGCAGCAGATAAAGAATATGTATCAGTATCTTATTGCTGCATCAGGCGATGATTTGTATATGGAGGAAGAGAAGGGTGAGCTGTTAGCCACAATAACCTACAACTACGCTGACAAAAATGAGGGCAGTGACGTTGTAAGATTCTACAGCTCAGACGACAGAAAAGTAATTATCAGTGTAAACGGCGACAATCTCTTTAAAACAAAGCAGATTTATATTAACCAGCTTTATTCTAATGTAGAAAGCTTTTTAAACGGCGGAGAAATTGTGCTGACCTATTGATTTTACAGATGATTTATGTTATGATATTTAATGATATATATTTTTGACAAGGAGGAAACTTAAAATGGCAGAGAGCTTTTTAATGTATAAGGGATTTCCGCTTGTACGAAAGAATAAGGATATTTACTACGGAAACATGAGTGATGAAATGGTGGCAAATATCAGAATTATTTCAACCCATAAGGTAAACGATATGGAAGTTGCAGATAAAGTAAAGGTAACACTTATGAGAACTGCAAAGGACATTGACGCAAAGGACATGATTGTAAAAACCAGCGACAGAAACAGCCTTTTTGAGGCGCTTGATGTAGCAAACATTTGGTTGACACGATAAAACAATACCACCCGGCAAATTTTGTCGGGTGGTATTCATAAATAAGCCTTTAAAGGAGAAGAAAATGAGCAGTGAGAAAAACCCTGTCCTCGATGTAATTAGCGACGATACATTTATACTTTACGATACAGAAACGGTTGCTGACATTTTTCCTGACGATTCGCTTGAAACCTGTATTATTGCAGAAGGGTCAAAAAGAATAGGGGAAAACGTATGCCGACTGTTATCATTCAAACGGCTAGAAATTCCCGAAACAGTAACAGAAATATGCGACAGAGCGTTTCATGGCTGTTTCAATCTGAAAGAGATTGTTTTCAAGGGCAAACTTGATAAGATGAAAATTGCAGATACCGCATTCTGCAAATGCAATTCTTTGGAAAAGGTAGAGTTTCTCGGAGAATATGATGAAGAGTATGACATAGCATTTTCTGAATACCTTGAGGATATTTTCAGCTATAGCCCTGATGTAAAAGTTATTTTTCACGTAAAAGGCGGTAAGCTTGTAGAAAAAAGACTTTCCATTGAGGATTATCACTGCGATTTCAACAGCGAAACACGTGAAAACCTGCTGAAAGAGAATAATGTTGTTATAAATAAAGTAAAAGGCGGCGGAATAGAAAACTATTTTGGCACCGTTAAAGTATATTCAGAGCGCAGCGGAGAAAAAGTTTTTGAGAGCTTAGCAGATAAAGTGTTTACCTATGACGTTACCTGCAACGACGAAAAGCTGAAATGCTCCTACTATACGGTGAATAAACGATACGGCTTTATATACATGGGTACAGGTGATGAAGTAGACCGAATATTCCTTATGTGCAAGGGTACAGGTGACGAAACGGGCCGAATGTTCCGCAGAGGCATTATAGAAAACAATAAGATTTCTTCAGCAATAAGCGGAATGACGGTTTTAGGTGATTATCTTTTTGTTACTGAGTCAATTCTCACCTGCGAAGATGACAGCAGACCTGTTGAGGTTTCTGACGGAAAGGCTGTCGTTTACACAGTTACTCCACATCTCCACATATTCAGCCTTAAACGTCCTGTACTTGTAAAAAGTATATACGGTTTAAGTGTTTCACCGTTCTATAAAAAAGATGGTGATATATATACCATTGAGTTGATTTATAATGATAAAAACACTGAAAAATGTGTTGGCAGAGAAAAAATCAGCCTTAATCTGTCAGAGAATGTTTTCAGCAGGATAGAAAATGATTTTACAACCGACAGTATAAGTTATTACTACGGAGAATAAAAATATCCCGACAAGGTTTATCGCCTTTGTCGGGATTTTTGTATTATTCAGCAGCAGATGCTTTTTCTGCCTTAAGTTCCTCTATATATGCCATAAGGTCGCCTTCTTCATAATCGGAAGGAATTTTGAAAACATCTTCTGTTACATCATTTGAGAGAGCGGTAACATAACTAACTGAACCATTTGCAACAACAATTTTAAGGTCGCCTGTATTCATGTCGTAGTAATACTCTGAGAAGTAACCTTCAGGAGTGCTGATGCTTTCGTACTTATAAAGTGTGCCCTCAAATTCCTTTTCGCCTGAGGAATAGGTGTTGGCAATTGCCTCGTTTACGTCTATTTTAAGAAGGTAGGAGTCTACCATATTTTCTGCGGCATAAGAAGGGTAATCCTTTCTTACGTAAGCAATTTTAGCGGTGTCGTCAATGTACCACATCTTGGTGCCGTCATAGATTGTTGTAGAGGAATTTCCTGCAGCGTCCTTTGAATAAATAGCAACAGTATCCTTATCCTTGATATAAATACCTGCAACGCCTGTTCCTTCAGCAGAGGGAACTTCAACTTCATAGGTGAGAGGATAAACTCTTCTTTTTTCAAGATATTTAGCAAAAAGCGGAATTTGTCCTTTCAGATGCTCAATAGCCTCAGGAGTTGTGTCGGGAATTTCGGGAGCGTCAAAAGCAACCTGAGTTACCTGACCGTCATTCTTGTCTTTATTATCGTCTTTCTTGTTGCAACCTGCGGCAGAGAGTATAAGCGCACAGGTCAGCATTAATGCAATAACTTTCTTCATAATAATTTCCTTTCTTTTTTTGTTTTGTCTGACACTATAGAAGTCCCTTGCTTTTCAGCAATAGTTTCATTATCAGGCTGAAAAGGAAGTGAAATGTATGTGATATAAAAGGGCGGAGAGTTCCGCCCTTTAGATTATTCACAATCACAGTGGTCGCAGTGGTCCTCAATTACACCAACAAAAGGTGTGGGGTCAATACCCTGACGCTGATAATAGTCAGCAACAGCAGACTTTACAGCCTGTTCAGCAAGAACGGAACAGTGGAGCTTTGCAGGGGGAAGTCCGTCAAGAGCCTCTACAACCGCACGGTTAGTCAGCTTTAATGCCTCATCAAGGGGCTTACCCTTAATCATTTCAGTTGCAATTGAAGATGTAGCGATAGCCGCACCGCAGCCGAATGTCTTAAACTTAACGTCAGCAATCATGTTGTTCTCGATTTTGAGATACATTTTCATAATATCGCCGCATTTTGCGTTTCCTACCTCACCAACACCGTTAGCGTCAGCAATTTCACCAACATTGCGGGGGTTTGCAAAGTGGTCCATAACCTTTTCTGAATATACCATTTGTAATATCTTCCTTTCGTGTTACATTATGTCAAAATTACTTAATTTTAAAAGTTTCACCCTTAAGAATATGCTCCCAAAGAGGTGACATAGAGCGGAGCTTTGTAATAATTTCGGGGAGAACGGTTAAAAACTCATCAATTTCATCTTCTGTTGTATACTCGGACATTGAAATTCTCAGTGAGCCGTGAGCAATTTCGTGAGGAAGTCCGATAGAAAGCAATACATGAGAGGGGTCAAGTGAGCCTGATGTACAAGCGGAGCCGCTTGATGCTGCAATACCCTTAAGGTCAAGCTGAAGAAGAAGAGCCTCGCCCTCAACACCTTCAAAAGAGAAGTTGATATTGCCGCAAAGACGCTTTTCGCGGTCACCGTTAAGGTGTACACGGTCAATCTTTGAAAGCTCATCAATAATTCTGTCCTGGAATTTTTTCAGCTTTGCATTCTTTTCATCAATGCCTTTTTCTGCCTCTGTAAGAGCAACTGCAAGACCTACGATACCTGCAATATTTTCAGTACCGGCACGTCTGCCGCTTTCCTGAGCGCCGCCCTCGATATAAGGAGCAAGACGGATTTTCTTATTTACATAAAGTAAGCCGACGCCCTTAGGAGCGTGGATTTTATGACCGGAAAGAGAGAGCATATCAATATTCTGTTCATTTACATTGATATGAACATTACCAACAGCCTGAACAGCGTCAGTGTGGAAATAAACTCCCTTTTCACGGCAAATTTCACCGATTTCAGCAATAGGCTGAATTGTACCGATTTCGTTATTAGCGAACATAATAGAAACAAGAGCGGTATCCTCACGGAGCGCATTCTTTACATCTTCAACCTTTACAATACCATTATTGTAAACAGGGAGATAAGTAACTTCAAAGCCCTCTTTTTCAAGACTTTCCATGCAGTGGAGAACTGCGTGGTGTTCAAAAACAGAGGTGATAAGGTGCTTTTTGCCTTTTTTCGCCATAGCGTGAGCAACAGACTTGATTGCCCAGTTATCGCTTTCGCTGCCACCGCCTGTAAAGAAAATTTCACGAGGCTCACAGCCAAGAGCTTCTGCACACTGCGCACGTGCCTGTGATAAAGCAATAGCACTCTTTCTGCCTAATGAATAAATAGAGGACGCGTTACCATAGCCCTCTTTGAGCCAAGGAACCATTGCCTCAAAAACAACATCGCTGACTTTTGTGGTAGCGGCATTGTCAAGATAAATTTTTGTTTCAAGCATTGTGTCTATCCTTCTTTCTATGCTGAATGCGAAAACGCATTTGAATTATACCGATTTAGTATACATTCGTATTATATACCTTTTTTGTATAAATATCAAGTGCTTTTCGATATTTTTTTCACTAATTAAAAATATTTACAGATATTTCAATAAATATTGACAAAATCGCTGATTAATATTATAATGGAATTACAAAAAATCTTTGAAAGGAAGTTTTTACTATGAAGTTCTGTACAAAATGTGGCGCTCAGTGCGAAGACGCAGCTAACAACTGCCCTAGCTGTGGTTCAGCTTTCGCTGAGGGTACCGCTGCCGCTGCTCCTTCAGTGGTTTACGTTGACTCCAAAGACCATACAGCTGAATTTGACGCAAAGGATATTTCCGATAACAAGGTTTATGCAATGATTTGCTACCTCTTCGGTTTTATGGGTATCATTGCTGCAGCCATCTGCGCAAAGGAATCTGCTTATGTTAAGTTCCACATGACATGGTCACTGAGAATTTTAATTGCTATGGGCCTTAGCGCATTTTTAGCAATTGTTCCGATTTTAGGCTGGATTGCAGCTGCAGTATGTGAAATCATCTGCCTCGTTCTTCTTATCATCGGTTTCTTCCAGGTTTGCGGAAATAAGGCAAAGGAACCCGGTATTGTCAGCGGTTTCGGTTTCTTAAGATAACCCCGTACATAATAAACACCTGCAGAGCGTAATGCTTTCTGCAGGTGTTTTTATTATCCATTGTTTATTCCCAGCACAACCCGTCCTATTCCCTGTAAATCGGGAATAATTTCGGCAATGTACCCTGATTGCTCCATTAAATTGCGGACGCTCTCGCCTTGTCCGTCCCCTACTTCAACGGCAAAAATGCCGCCTTTTTTCAGTCTTGGTTTCCATAAGGAAAAAAGTCTGCGGTAGAAATCCAGCCCGTCTTCTCCGCCAAAAAGAGCGGTTGCGGGTTCAAACTTCACTTCTCGCTGCAAATTTTCCATTTCCTCTGCGGTAAGGTAGGGTGGGTTTGAAAAAACAGCGTCAAAAGTTACACCTTCAAAATGAGAATTGTCCAAAGCATCGCCCTGTATTGCCGTAACATCGGCATTATTATGGGCGATATTTTTTTCAAGATAAGAAAACGCCTTATCGTAAAGCTCTACAGCATAAGCCTTGCAGCCGATTTCTTTTGCACAGGCAACAGGAATGCACCCGGACCCGCTGCAAAGGTCAAGAATAAGGCTGTTTTTATTGAGTTTCTGTACGGCAATATCAACAATCAGCTCTGTTTCAGGGCGGGGGATAAGCACTCCCTCTCCCACAAAAAATTCATAGCCGTAAAATTCCCACTTGCCGAAAATGTACTGCAAGGGCATACCCTCTGCACGTTTTAAGGCAATTTTCTGCATTTTTTCAAACTGCTGTGCTGTTACTTCAGTAATAGTTAAAGGGTGACAACCGCATATTTCCGTGAAAATAGCGGTTGTTTCATAATTGGGGTCAAAAACCTCTGCCTTTTTTAATATAGCGGAAATTTCAACCACTGATTGTTTTGTATTCACTGCTTATCCTCGTTATTTTCGGGTATTACAATATTCATAGCGGCAATCGCAACTTCAATCTGCTTATCATCAGGCTCTCTTGTGGTAAGGCGTTGGAGCAGAAGACCGGGAGCGGAAATGATTTTTGTAACGATATTGTCAAAACGTCCTGCAAGTCTGATAATTTCGTAAGAAATACCCATAATTACAGGCATGAGAATAATTTTACAAGAAACACGGAGTATAATTGCCACAATTTCAGATACACCGAAGTTATTAATAAACATTTCGTTTGTAATAGGGAAAATTGAGTATACAAGAATGCTTATAAGGAGAACTAAAAAGATAAAGCTTGTGCCACAGCGGGGGTGAAAACGGCGCTGTTTTCTTACATTTTCAACCGTCAGCGGCAATTTTGCCTCATAACAAGCTATAGTTTTATGCTCGGCACCGTGATACTCGTAGGTGCGGCGAATATCCTTTGAAATTGCCACACCGCCCATATAGGCAACAAAGATAATCATTTTCAGTATACCTTCAAAGACTGATTGAAAGGAAGAAAGGTCTGTATCTCCCGCAAGGTGTTGAACAAGGGTAAAAATCCAGGTTGGCACAAACATAAACAGTACAACTGTTACAGCAATACCCAGTATCATTCCTATAACCATAATGGCATTATACACTTTTTCACCGAATTTATTAACAAGCCAATTTGCAAATTTATCAAGTAACGGCATGATAGTTGCATTAAACCATTTTTCAAGCTTTGACACCTTTTTATTTTCGTCTACGGGTTCTTCGTAGTCGTCATCCATCATGCCTGAAAGCTCAGCAGAGCGGGAAATATAGGTATATCCTTCCATAAGCTGTGCGACAAAATTTGCTGTACCGCGAATAAAGGGTGCTTTATTATACCATTTTTTAGGAGCAGCGGGTTTTTCTTCGGTGATAATTCCGCCGTCTCTATGACGGACAGCAATTGAGGTTTTATGCGGTCCCTTCATCATAATACCCTCTAAAAGAGCCTGACCGCCGATACTTGTCCATTTCGTTTTGTTCTTTGCCATTTATTTTTCCTTTCGGTTGGTTTACGTTATTTTTACACATATATAATACTACTAATCAGCATTTTTGTCAATGAAAAACAACACCTGCGCTAATTGCAGGTGTTGTCACAACATTACTTTATTCTTGGTTTACGTCCTGTTAAAAATTCAATTGAACGTTCGATTGAAGTCCTTACATGTTCCATTTCAGGTGTATGGAGCTTTCCGGCATTGCGGTAGTCAAAGCTGTTGCAGAAGTCGTTTACGTCACTGTTAAGCTGCTGCATATAATTTAAAACAAGTTGGTCAAGTGCGTCTGTAAATTCAGTAAGGTCACCCTTCTGCAGTTTTTCGTGTGCCTTAGTCATAAGCATATTGTAATGGGGAATGCAAATATATTCCTGTTCTTTAAACAGCTTTTTAAAAGCAGGGTCTTTTACAAACATAGTGAAAACAGTTTCAAGCATGTGGTTTACACCCCAACTGACCTTACTGCAGACAAAACAGGTTTCTTCCATTTCAGCCGCCTTTTTTGCCTTTTTCTGCTTTGCTGCATTCTTGAAAAGCAAAGCCTTTTTCTCAAAAGTTTCATTTCTTGCAGTTTCAAGATATGTATTGAGCATAAGAGCAAGGGACAGACGGTTGTTTTGCTGTAACAGCATTTCAAAATGAGTGTGGCAGAAACCAAGCTCATTTGTTTCCATTCTTACGTCAGGTTCCATCATTGCAGCGCCCATAATGTATTCACAGATATGCTCCTCAACCGTGTTACGCATAGCGCACATAGGACAACCGCATTTAGGTTCAAAGACTTCATTTACAGGTATGGTTAAAATACTTTCTCTCATTTTTATTTCCTTTCGTGAAGAGAATTTCTTCTTTTTATTTATTTTCATAAAATTTTCAGAACGTAGTGTTGAAATTATACTTAAATTGTATTATAATAAAAAGAAATAATCAAGAGTTTTCCGAAA
>JAZUOE010000074.1:0-11437 GCA_045604505.1 Ruminiclostridium sp.
CAGCTTTTTTATAAGCCTTGTCAATAAGAACTCTGATTTCCTTATCAATTTCAGCGGCAACATCTTCGGAGTAGTTTCTGCCCTGAGAGTAATCTCTGCCGAGAAATACTTCAGAACTGTTTGTGCCGTATACAATCGGACCTAATTTATCGCTGAAACCATAGCGAGTTACCATGTTTCTTGCAACGTTGGTTGCACGTTCAATATCGTTTGATGCGCCTGTGGAGATGTCGTCAAGCACAATTGCCTCTGCCACACGTCCGCCGAGAAGTACGATTAAATCTTCCGCCATTTCTCCCTTACTTACGTAGCTCTTATCATGTTCGGGAAGGGACATTGTGAAACCACCTGCTGTACCTCTTGGGATAATTGTAACGTGATGAACCTTATCCTGTGTAGGACAGAAGAAGGTACATACAGCATGACCTGCCTCATGGAAGGCTGTAAGGCGGCGTTCCTTTTCAGTAACAACTCTTGACTTCTTTTCAGGACCGGTAACAACCTTAATAGCTGCCTCTTCAATATCTGACTGTATAATAGACTTACGATTTGAACGAGCGGCTAAAAGCGCAGCCTCATTTACAAGGTTTTCAAGGTCAGCGCCGGTGAAACCTGCAGTTGTCTTAGCAATTGTAGCAAGGTTAATATCAGGGGAGAGTTTCTTATTTTTTGTATGAACCTTAAGAATTTCCTCACGGCCCTTTATGTCGGGGTAATTAACAACAATCTGTCTGTCAAAACGTCCGGGACGGAGAAGAGCAGGGTCAAGAATGTCACGTCTGTTTGTGGCTGCCATAATGATAATATTTTCATTTTCGCTGAAACCGTCCATTTCAACAAGGAGCTGGTTTAATGTCTGCTCACGTTCATCATGTCCGCCACCTAAACCTGCGCCTCTCTGACGGCCTACAGCGTCAATTTCGTCAATGAACACAATAGAAGGAGTATGCTTTTTAGCCTGGTCAAAAAGGTCACGTACTCTTGACGCACCTACACCGACAAACATTTCAACGAAGTCGGAACCGCTTATGGAGAAGAAGGGAACATTAGCCTCTCCCGCAACAGCCTTAGCGAGAAGGGTTTTACCTGTACCGGGAGGTCCCACAAGAAGTACGCCCTTAGGGATTCTTGCACCTAATTCCTGATACTTCTTAGGATTTTTCATAAAATCAACGATTTCTTCTAACTCCTGCTTTTCTTCGTCAGCTCCCGCAACGTCAGCGAAGGTAATCTTTTTACCGCCGCCGGGCTGATTACGTGTATTTGCACGGGTAAACTGTGACATTTTTCCGCCGCCTGTTGTCTGACGCATTACAAAGAACAGCGTCGCAAACATAAGGATTATCATAAACAGGTAGGGAAGGAATGAGAGTAATGTATTATCCGAAATTTTCTTGTAGTTCACCTTAAGAGGTGCGTCAGGGTTCATTTTGTTGTATTCGGTACGATAATCTTCAATATCACCGACGAAAAGGGAAACGTTAGGAACATTGTAAACGTAAAGCTTACCCTCTTCACCCTTTTGTGTATATTCAAGGTAGCCTGTGCCTAAATCAAGGTAATAGTCGTTTACCATGTAGGTATCGAAATCGTCCAAAACCTCTGAATATGTCTGTGGCTCTACGTAATCCATATTTGTGTTGCTGAATGGTGCAACAACCTTAAGGATAAGCACAAGACCCACAATAAGCATCGCAATAACTGCGAGGTAAATAAATGCGCCTTTTGATTTGTTTTGTTTCATTTAAAACCGCCTTTCCGAGTAAAACTCCCGTTGTTCTACATTTTTTATATGAATTTGCTTAAATGTAAAATAATGATAGTAGTTATTATACCACATTAATTTTATAAAATCAATCCTATTAAATGTACATTAACTGAAAATTAAATGGATTTATTACGATAATTTTGTTCTTCGTACTGAATTTTGAAGATTTTTTTGCGAACAACAGCAAATTTATTTCTGCAAAGATTTATTTTTCCCTTTTTGTCTGTAATTATTTGAACACATTCATTTATTCTCAGCGAACTTGGTTCAATATCGTTTTCTGACAAAACAGAGGAAATAATTCTGCATAATATTGGTCTTTCAAGCTGACAGAGGGAAATACAGGAATAGCCGTCCTCTGTGGCACAAGCTGTTTTTGCCCTCATTGCCGCATTTTCAATATAAGCATTATCATCATAAACAGCCGAAGTCATACGTGTTATTGCCTCAATTACAGAGGGGTTGAACTCCTTCAGCATAGGGATTAGGTGATGTCTTAGCTTATTTCGTGTATAATCATCTGACAGGTTTGAGCTGTCTGTAACATATTCAAGCTTATTTTCTGTACAGTACCGTTCAATATCCTCTCTTGTACATCTTAACAGCGGACGGATTATATTTCCTCTTATAGGTGGGATTCCGCCAAGTCCCTTTGTACCTGTGCCTCTTAAAATATTTATAAATACTGTTTCCGCATTATCAGAGGCTGTATGTGCGGTAACAAGCTTAGCATTCCTTTCCTTGCACAGCCTTTCAAAACAAGCATATCTGATTTTCCGTGCCCGTTCCTCAATGCTTTCGTGCTTTTCCACATTTCCCTTGACATCTACGCTGAAAACCTCAAGGGGAATATTTTTTTCACGGCAGAAATTTCTTACAAAGCTTTCGTCACGCTGACTTTCTGCTCCTCTCAGGTTATGGTTTATGTGACAAGCGTAGATTGTTATTCCAAGCTCTTCCTTAAGACTGTCAAGGGTATGGAGCAGGGCAATACTGTCCGCACCGCCGCTAACTCCTACAATTACATTATCGCCGCTTTCAAGCATATTGTACGCAGCGATTGTTTCCCTGACTTTAATTTTCATATCTTATCTCCAGGTCAGTAAAGCGTGTAAACTGACCGTCAAATCTTAAATTAACCGTTGTGGTTTCACCATGACGGTTTTTTGCGACTATACACTCAGAGGTTGCCACCTTCGACTCGTCCTTTGTATAGTAATAGTCACGGTAAAGAAGAAGAACAATATCTGCGTCCTGCTCAATTGAACCCGATTCACGAAGGTCAGGCAGGGTAGGACGTTTATCTGTTCTTGATTCAGGACCACGAGAAAGCTGTGAAAGGGTAATAACAGGAACATTCAGCTCCTTAGCCATAATTTTCAGGTTACGTGTGATTTCTGAAATTTCGTTTACACGGTTTCCGTCCTTGCGGTTTGTAGTCATAAGCTGTAAGTAGTCGATTACCACAAGACCGAGATTTTTAACTCGTCTTAGCTTTGCCTTCATTTCTCCGATAGAGATATTAGCTGTATCGTCTATGAACAGCTCAACCATATTGAGCATTTCCGCCGCCTCAGTAAGATTACGCCATTCGGATTTTTCAACCCTGCCTGTTCGTATCTGCTGTGAGGAAACACGTCCCTCTGACGCCAACATACGTGCAACAAGCTGTTCAGCCGACATTTCCAGACTGAATACGGCTACCTTTTTGCCACGATTAATTCTTGCAGCATTTACGGCAATATTCATAGCGAATGAGGTTTTACCCATAGCGGGACGAGCGGCAATAAGTATAAGGTCTGAGGGGTTAAGTCCGAAAATGACTTTATCCAAAGAGGGAAAGCCTGAGCTAAGACCCTTTTTGTTAGCGTCCTCAGGGTGTTCAATAATATGAGCAAGTTGACGCAGTGCGTCACGTACAATAGGACCAACAGGCTTAAGACCCTTTATTTCCTTTTCATTGCGTATGTCATATATCAGCTTTTCTGCATAGTCAAGGAGTTTTTGAGGTTCTTCGGTATTTGAAACCGCAAGTTCAAATATTGACCTTGATGCAATTATAAGCTGACGCACCAGGAATTTTTCTTCTAATATTGCGGCATAGCCCTCAATACTTGAGGTTTCACTAGCGGCAATTTCAGTCAGCTTGAACAGATAACGGCGTGTTTCATCAACTGAATCAAAAACGCTTTGTCTTACGCAGTTTTCGGTTACGGTAACGATATTTATTTCCTCACCGCTGACAAACAGCTTATTGATAACCCCATAAATCTGACTATGTGTGCTTATATGGAAAAAGTCGGGAGCCAACTTGTCAGTAACCTTAGAAAGCAGACCGGGTTCCATGATAAGTGAACCGAGTACAATCTGTTCAGCATCAATATTATGCGGCAGATTTGCCTCTGAAATATTAATATCAGGCATTTAAATTTTCCTCTCAAAAATATGTGATTAAAGTTCTGTTACCTGAACCTTGAATTTTGCACTGATACCGTTGTACAGCTTAGCCTCAACCTCGTGAATACCAAAGGTTTTAATATCCTTGCAAACAATTTTCTTCTTGTCAACATCAAGTCCGTGAGCGTCCTTAATCATTTTTGCAATATCCTTTGCAGTTACAGAACCGAAAGGCTTACCACCTGCTCCTGCCTTAATCTTTGTAGAGAAAACCTGCCCCTCGATTACAGCGGCAATGTTCTTTGCGTTAGCAATGTCAGTGTCAATCTTATGCTGTGCGTGAGCCTTCTGACCGTCAAGAATGTTAAGGTTCTGATTTGTAGCCTCAACAGCAAGATTTTTCTTGATAAGGCAGTTTCTTGCAAAACCGTCCTTTACTTCCTTGATTTCACCTTTTTTTCCTGTACCCTGTACATCTTGTAATAAAATAACCTTCATTTTAATACGTCCTTTCTTAAGTATTTATATCATTATAATATTTATCAATAGCCGATTTAAGTCTTTCTGTGACTTCTTCAAAATCTGCGCCCTTAAACTGAGCCCCAGCCATTGTCTGATGTCCGCCGCCGCCAAGAGTTTCGGCAATAAGCTGAACATTTACTGCGCCTAATGAACGTCCGCTGAGTGAAATTTCATCACTGCCTGTTTTAGAAAGCACAAATGATGCTGAAACATCAGAAACACCTAATAATTCATCAGCAGCCTGTGCAGCGATGATACGTGTTTCCTCTGTAACCTTTTCGGAAACCGCAATAGCGCAGCCCTTATAAACCCAAGCGGAGCTGACAAGTTCGGTTTTCTGCTTATAGCATTGAATTGAGTTAGAGAACAGCACCTTTACATTTATTGTATCAGCGCCAAGCTTTCTTAAAAATGCCGCCGCCTCAAATGTACGCACACCTGTTCTCAGTGTAAAGTTCTTTGTGTCAAGAGTGATACCCGCAAGTAAAGCCTCTGCTTGGAATGAGGAGATTTTTCCCGCATCACCGAAATATTGCAGCAGCTCTGTTACCATTTCCGACGCACTTGAGGCATAAGGCTCATGGTGGAAAATCATAGAGGTATCAATATAGTTGACCATTTTTCTGTGGTGGTCGATTATTACCAGCTTTTTAGCATTTTCAAGCAGTTCGGGAACATCAACGATATTAGGGTTATGGGTATCTACGATAATAAGCAGTGAGTTCTCACCGAAATTTTCCTTAGCCTGTGTCGGCTGAATGAAAACACCGTTCTTTTCCTTTTCATTAAGATAATCGAAAAGCTGCAGGGAAAGGGTTGTGTTTTTATCAATAACCGCAAAGGCGTTTTTACCTAATCTGCGTATTGCAGCGGCAAGTCCCACTGACGCACCAACGCTGTCGAGGTCACTGTTGCGGTGACCCATTATGTATACGTCGTCCGCACCCTCAATAGCCTCAATAAGCGAATTGGCAATAATTCTTGTCTTAACCTTTGTATGACGCTCAACACCCATAGATACACCGCCGTAAAATTCAAAGCCCGTATCGGTTTTGATTGCCGCCTGGTCGCCGCCGCGTCCGAGAGCCATATCAAGTGCTTGTTTTGCGAAAATTTCACTTTCTGCAATAGTCTTACCTGTACGGCCGATACCTATGGAAAGAGTAACATTCATACGGTCGTTGACCTGAATTTCACGAACCTGGTCAAGTATTTTAACCTTTTCTTCAATAAGACTGCGTATATGCTTTTCCTCAACCACTGCCCAGAAACGGTCACGGCTATGCTTTTTCAGTATACCTGAAGTGCCGTTTACGAAATCCTCAAGAAGTCTGTCAATCTGTACAGTTACGTTAGCGGTTTCACTTTCGGTACTGCCGCCGAAGATTTCCTCATAGCTGTCGATTACAAACAGCATGACTACAGGCTGTGACATTCGCTTTTCGACTTCCAGAATACGCAGCTTTGTAATATCCGCAAAGTAAATCATATAAACTTCCTTTGCGTCATCTTCCTGCGGTACTGTGGCAAATACCTTGTAGTAGCAATTCTTGTACTTTATTTCATAACCGTCTTTTCCCAGCAGTTTATCAAAGCTGAGCTTTGTAATAACGTCAATAGAGCTGCCATAAACCGCCTCTTCTTCAAAGCAACGGGCAAATTCGTTATTGAACCATACGATTTTATTTGTATTATCTACAATAGCCACGCTTAATGGAATATCGTAAAGGGAAACACGCTCCATTTGTTCGATTTCATCATCAATACGTGCAAAATACTGAAAGTTTTTCTGCGTAACAGAAATCAGCTTTGCAGCAGTAAAGCCACCTGCCAACATAAGGAAGGGGGCAAAAACGCAGAATGCCTGTAATGACGCTGAATAAACAAAGACAAGCAGTGCCACCGCAACAACAATAAGCGCTATTACGGAAAATACAAGTCCCGCATCGCGAAAATAATTCTTCAATTCTGACAACTCCTTTCGGGGAAGTTAAAAAATCAGATTTCCATAATAATGGGTAAAATCATAGGACTTCTTCTTGTTTTTTGGAAAATAAAGCTGCCTAATGTGTCCTTCATAACACCCTTTACTGTGTTCCATTCACGGACATTTGGTGTAAGTGTCTTTTCCATTGCGGAACGCATAAGTGAACGTGATTCTTCCATAAGCTCTTCGGATTCACGAACATAAACAAAGCCTCTTGAAACAATATCGGGTCCTGAAACAATCTTACCTGCTGCCTTATCAACAGCGGCAACTACAATAATAAGTCCGTCCTGTGCAAGGTGCTTTCTGTCACGGAGTACAACCGAACCGACATCTCCCACACCAAGACCGTCAATCAGCACACGTCCTGCTGTAACCTGACCTGTTACCTTCATGTCAACACCGTTTGTTTCAAGGACAGTACCGTTATCGGCAATAAAAATATTCTCTTCGGGAATACCAAGCTGTAATGCAAGTTCAGTATGCTTGAACATGTGTTTATATTCGCCGTGAATAGGGATAAAGAACTTAGGACGGGTAAGAGAAAGCATAAGCTTAAGCTCATCTTGACAAGCGTGACCTGAAACATGAACATCATACATTGCCTCATAGATTACATGGGCACCCGCCTTCATAAGCTCATTTACAACACGGCTAACCAGCTTTTCATTACCGGGAATAGGTGTTGCGGAGATTATAATAAGGTCCTGCGGGGTAATAGTAACCTGTCTGTGGTCATTTGTTGCCATTCTTGAAAGGGCGGACATAGGCTCACCCTGACTGCCTGTTGTAACAATAACAAGCTCTTCAGGCGGGATTTTGCCTATTTTATCCATTTCCACAAGAGTACCCTTAGGTACCTTTATATAATTAAGCTCAATGGCTGTCTGAAGTACATTAATCATACTTCTGCCCGAAACGGCAACCTTGCGTCCGTAAATGGCAGCACAGTCAATAATCTGCTGAATACGGTGAATGTTACTGGAGAAGGTAGCAACGATAATGCGCTTTCCCTCTGCGTTTGAGAAGAAGTTTCTGAATGTATTTCCCACACGTCTTTCGGACATTGTATATCCGGGACGTTCAGCGTTTGTACTTTCGGAAAGGAGCGCAAGAACGCCCTTGTTTCCAAGTTCGCCGAAACGCGCAAGGTCAATAATTCCGCCCTCAATGGGAGTATAGTCAACTTTAAAGTCACCTGTATGAATTACAACACCTGCGGGGGTATGAACAGCAAATGCACAAGCGTCGGGAATAGAGTGGTTTACACGGATAAACTCAACTGACATACAGCCCATTTTCACTGTCTGACGGGGCTGTACAACATTAAGTGAGCATTGACTTAAAATGCCGTGTTCACGGAGCTTATGCTCCACAAGAGCAAGGGTAAGTCTTGTACCATAAACAGGTGCATTAACCTTTTTCAGCAGGTAAGCAAGTCCGCCTATATGGTCCTCATGTCCGTGAGTAAGAACAATACCTCTCAGCTTATCCTTATTCTTCTCAACGTAGGTGAAATCGGGGATAACAAGGTCAACACCAAGCATATCATCATCAGGGAATGCAAGTCCGCAGTCGATAATGAACATATCGTTACCTGTTTCATACAGGTACATATTCTTACCAATTTCATTAAGACCGCCTAAGGGAATAATTTTAAGCGGTGCGGCTGTATTTCTGCTTTTTGCGGGAGTTTTTCTGTTTGTCTTAGCTGCTGTCATCTCTGACTTAGGCTGTCTTGTACGTGTTGCAGGAGCCTTACCGCCTGTAGCTGTCCTTTTCTTTGCGACACTCTGCTTAGCTGTCTTAGGTGCTGCTTTTGCAGCGCTCTTTGTAGGTTGTTTTTTAGTAGCTCTTGGCTTTGTTGTCTTTTCTGTCTGATTATTATTTTTCTGCATTTGTCCTCTTTTCTTTTTCAGAAGTGGAAGGGTTGGTAATATCGCTTATATGTAACCGATGAATAATAATGAAAAAGTGGCTTTAATCTATAAAGCAGCGGAAAGCAGAGAGGGAGAAAATGACGCGCACTCCCGCTCTGTATTCAATCCGCAGTAAATCGGTTTTTTGCCATAAAACCGCATTGCTAAAATAAACGCACGTTGCAATGCTGAACTTCTGAAAATATATAATGAACAGACTTAGTCTGCTGTTAAACATAAATATACATTATCTATTATATAACAAAATCCATAAATTGTCAATAACTCTGCCTTTAATTGCCGCTGTCACTCTCCATGACAGATTTAATCAATTTTTCAGTTTTGCTGCATAATTCGGCGGCGGTTTCCGCACTAAAGCTTTCCGCAAAAAGATATAAACCGCTGCCTTTTTT
This sequence comes from Ruminiclostridium sp., assembly GCA_045604505.1. GTDB lineage: Bacteria > Bacillota > Clostridia > Oscillospirales > Ruminococcaceae > Ruminiclostridium_E. Next base: position 9,007 of record JAZUOE010000074.1, read on the forward strand.
ATTTGACCTTAGGAAAATCCGCTCCTTATCGTCTGCAATTACAACCCCCTCATTTTCCGCAGCCGTACCTTTTGTCAGCTTATTCAGGATTTTCTGAGGCGGACAGGAGATATAGATAAACCTGCTTGTTTCAGAAAAATGGGGCAGGGTATCTAAAATCTGCTCTAACGAAAGGGAATGGTCAGCCATATATTTCATAACCGTTGCGGCAAGTACAAAGCCATCAAACAAAAACGGCTGACGGGCGGCAATCTGCCTTGCTTTTGCGTCCCTGTTATCCATTGAACTTGCGAAAAAGCGGTGTATTTTTCTGCCGTATCTTGCCGCAATACTGTCAGCCGCTTGTGTAAATGCGAAAGGCAGTGCAGCGTCACCGCCTTTTTCAAATACAGACATAATTGCAACTAACAGCATTGTTGTATAATTCAGCTTTATTCCTTTTTCGTCCGTAAGCTCCGCTTTAGTTATCTTATCATCAAGGGTCAAGGTAAGCGCAGCCTTGCCTTTTCCTATTCTCTGCAGAAAGGGTGAGTAAACAGCCCCGTTACTGTTTTGGCAGTCAAGAATGATATTGTAAGGCAGTTCAAAATCTGTAATCCCCTCAAGCATTGCATTATAAAGGGACAATGAGCCTGTAAATTTATTGATACTGCTGAAATTATTCCAACTTGCGCTAAGATATTCGCCCCTGTTAAGTGCATTTTCAAGCATTCTTTCCTGCACCCTTGTCAGCGGCAGCATACCCTTGTTGTAAAGCAGTATTCTTGTTTTTGTTTTAGAGCTTATATGAACAACTATATCGCAGTTTAAAAGCCCTGCAGTGTGAAAAAGTACAGGCAAAGCAATATTTCCGCAGTCAAAGCACTGCTTACCTGTGCTTGAAATACCGCTTAGCAGAGCATTTTTCAATGTTTCAGCCGCATTTTCCTCACTGCAGGAAACTGCAATATAGCTATCGGATATTTTAGAAACCGCACAGCCTAATCTACCTGCAAATTCAGGGGTAATAACCGTGTTTGTTTCACCGCAGATACCGTCCTCTGTTATTTCTATGGAGCTTTTTACTCCGTATTTTCTGTCGCTGTTTACAAAGGCTCCGCTTTCAACGGTTTTGTCCTGCCATACCTTTATATTACCGCAGATAACTGCATTTTCACCTATAACGGAATTTTCACCAACCACTGCGTTTTCATATACTGCCGCACCGCTTTCTATCCTTGCGTCAGAGCATATAATGCAATCGTTAAGGGTGGTATTTTCTCCGATAAATGCGCCGTCCATGATAATTGCGTTTCTTAGCTTTGCGTTTGCGGCAATAGAAACGCTGTTGCCGATTACACAGCCGCCGTTTATCAGCGCAGAGGGGTCCTTCATTACATTTTTGCCCATGTAAAAGGGTGCAGGGGCATACCCCTTTAATCTGCCCTCTAAAATGTGAGAGGTACAGGCTTTGTAGGCGTGAATATCCCCCATATCGCACCAATATCCCTCTTCTTCATAGCACATAAGCAGCATATTTTTGCTCAGCATATCGGGGAATACGTTTTTTGCAAAATCATAAGGCTCATTTTCAGGGATAAGTCCGCACACCGCAGGGGATAGTATATATACACCGGTATTCGCAAGGTCACTGCGGCAATTGATATATGAAGGTTTTTCGGAAAAATCGGTGATAATACCCTCATTTTCAATAATCAAGCCATATTCTCTAGGGTCATCAACCCTTTTAGCAATTATCGTTGCGTCAGCGTTACTTGATTTATGAAAATCCATTGCTTTTTTAAGCTCAAAATCACAAACCGCATCACCGCTGATTACAAGAAAATCCTCCTTGAAATGCTCTGCGGCTTTTTTGACGCAACCTGCAGTACCAAGCGGCTTGGTTTCGTAAGAAAAGCTAAGGCGGATATTTCCGTATTTTCCTGATGAAAAATGCCGTTCAATCTTTTCACCACGATAATGTACGGCAATAACAGCCTCAGTACAGCCGTTTTTTTCAAGCAGTGAGAGGATATATTCAAGCACAGGCTTTCCCGCAACAGGGACAAGCGGCTTTGGCAGATTGCAGGTAATGGGACGGAGCCTTGTTCCTTCGCCACCTGCAAGAATTACAGCTTTCATTATATCATTCCTTTTTTATTATTCAGTAATAATTATTATTGCTCCTGCAAGGACAAATATACCACAGGCTGAGAGAATACACCAAAAACTCTCTTGCGCATAAAATAAAAAAGGGCAGCATTGCTGCTCTCAGACTGTCGATAAAATCGACAGTCTGATGAGTAATGAAAAATGAATAATGAAGAATGAAGGTGTCCGTCTGCGACGGACGGATTAAAAATTGCCTTTTAAAAGGCACAAACAGAGAATGTTATATTTAAATCCACCGCCATAGGCGATACCACCATCATTCATCATTCACCATTAATCA
>JAZUOE010000075.1:0-5246 GCA_045604505.1 Ruminiclostridium sp.
TGGCTACGATCCGACTTTGTGTGATGATTTTTTGTCTGTTACTGCTTATGAAGATGGATATGAGATTTTAGAATACTTTCTAGAAATGGAAGATGACTCTGAACAATGGGAAGGATTTCCGGATTGGATACATGGAATAACTCCAGAAGAATTATTTTGTGTGCTTAATGTATATATTGACGGTGGAGGATTAAAACCTAAACCGTTTACGTTCGGAGAAGAAATTCACTCCATGTTTATTTCGATAATGCAGAATTTAGGATATGTATTAAATTCGGAAAATTTTAATGTTGAAAATGATAACATTGAAATTTTGTATATAGGCAGAGTAAAATAAAGAATAGCCCCAAAAGCGGAATACTTTTGGGGCTATTGTGTTTATACAGTTAAAATGCGTTCACCCTCAACCTTTGCAAAGCCACGTGCTACTGCAATGTCAATGCCCTTATTAACTGCTGCCTCAATTACACCGCCGATACGGCTGAAACCAAAGACATGTGCTGTTTCACGGATAAGGTCATCTCTTGTCATGCTGATTTGATTTGCAAGAATATGCTTTATGGCATTGGCGATTTCCTGTGGGGGAATTTCGTCCATGCTGCGTTTTTCATCATTTTCTGCAGGTACACGGCATAAGGGGTATTTGTCGGGAGTTATTCCGTTTTTCCAAATAAAACCGTCAATTTCATAAACGTCAATTGTGGAAACAATATCCCTCACTCTCTGCTCAACCTTTGCAGTAAGGCGTGTAACACCAAAGGCTGACATAACCTTTCTTGTGATTACATCAATGCTGACAGGTGCCTCTACTCTTATGATTTCTTCACATATTTCGCGGATTTTCATTATGGACGGCTGTTCATGGAAATCATCAGGCTCACCGATTTTATCGGGGAAGTATGATTTATAGGTAGCGGTAGGGATAAATTTAGGACGGGTTGAAGTTTCCTCTGTGGTGGCAACCTCTTGCGGCTGCTCCTCTTCCGTCTTTTCGGGAGCAGGAGCCTCTTCTTCTACAGGCTCAGGTGCAGGGGTACGATACTTGGTGATTGCTTCTTCGATAGCTTTTTTTATCTGTTCAAGAGCCTTAGGAAGATTATCATACACATCAAGGGACCATACGCTTTCCACATTCCAACCAAGTCCGCCAAGTACACTAGGCTGCAATACACAGCGGTCACGTGCGGAGCCTGAACCTAAGTAGCGCTTACCGTCACAGCGAATGCCCAAAATATATGAGCCGGGCGCATCAGGGTTAACAACACCGATGTCGATTTTATATTCAGAACAACCGATACCGCATTTTGTTTCATAACCCATTTTTCTGATTTCCTCTGCAAGGAATTCAGCTAACTGTTCCTTTTCAGCGGCAACAACACGGCGGACAGGAAGTGAACTGCTGCCAAGTCGTGCAAAATCCAAAAAGCCCTTAAGCCCGGCAACACCGTCAGAGGAAGTTCGTGACAGGTCAATTTGGTCAGGGGTGATAACTGAGTAAACGTACATACCCTTTCTTGCTCTGGTAATGGCAACGTTAAGTCTGCGCCAACCACCGTCACGGTTAAGAGGACCAAAGTTCATTGAAACATTACCGTTTTTGTCAGGACCATAGCCGATAGAGAAGAGGATAACGTCACGCTCATCACCCTGTACATTTTCAAGGTTTTTAACAAGAATAGGTTCGTACATGCCGTTAGCTAACTGTTCAAGCTCAGGGTCATTTCTAAATTCTTCGGACAGCATATCGTCAATTAAAATCTGCTGCACAAGGCTGAATGTAACAACACCGATACTTTCTTTTCTAAGCTGCTTATCTCTTAAACGGCGGACAATCTCGTCAACAATTGCCCTAGCCTCTGCTTTATTCTGTTTGCTGCTGCCTTTGTCGTAGTAACCATCAACATGAATCCACTGCACCTTTGAAACAATGTCATCAGGTGAGGGGAAGGTAAGCAGTGAGTTTTCGTAATATTTTGCATTGCTGTAGGCAATAAGGCTTTCGTGACGTGAGCGGTAGTGCCACATCAGTTTCTTTTGTGGCATCGCCAAAGCAAGGCAGTCGTCAAGTACGCTCTCCAAATCATCAATTTCAGCATTTTCCTCGTCAGTATGCTCAGTGGTGAAAAAGCTGGTTGGAGGTAACTGATTAGGGTCACCAACAACAACAACATTTTCGCCTCGTGCTATTGCGCCGACAGCCTCACAAGTGGGTAACTGCGATGCCTCGTCGAAGATTACAAGGTCAAATTTCGGGTATGCAGGGTCAATATACTGGGCAACAGAAATAGGGCTCATAAGCATACAAGGGCATAAGCGGCGCAGCAGGTTAGGAATGCTGTCAAAAAGCTTTCTTATAGGCATCATTCTGCCCTTGCTCTTTATAGTCTTAAGAAGAATACCTATCTCTGAGGAATCTGCCGCAGAGGAACTTATATCAGGAACTCTAGCCGATAATTCAGCAATAAGTTCTTTACGGATAAGTTCGGCAAATTCAGTGTCAAGCTCTTCAAATTTCTTTATACTGTCCTCAAAGCTTGTTCCTCTGAAGGAAGAAAGAAGAGGCTCAGCGGCAATTGAAATATTAGCGGCAGTATATGAAAATGCAGCATTAAATGAGGGGAGAAGGCATTCAGCGGAAATGGAGCCGCTCATAAATTGCTCACATATTTCTGAAAGTCCAAGCGCTCTCGCTTTGTCAATTGCAGTAAGAACTGCGCAATATTCACGGAGAGTATGTGCGTTTTCAATCCAGCAATCAGCACCCTCTTTTGCAGCGGTAAAGCAGGAAGGATATTCGCCGTAAAGGGCGGTAAAGTTGATTTTATAGGTTTCCTTAAGTTCGTTTTCAATCAGCCTGTAATTGTCAAAGCGCTGTGAATATTCCTTAAGGTTTGCTTTATTTTCAGGGGCGCTGTTACAGATAGCTTTTATGATTTCGCTGTTTCTGACTTCGTTTAAGGTTTCTCTTAATGCCACACTATCGGCAAGACAGCGGTTAAGACGGGGGAAATCCGTTTCAGCACCTGCCCACATTGCACCGAAAAGGGCGGTAATACTGCTGTCAGCAGAGGTTATAGCAGTCAGCAGCTCTTTTTGTTTTATAAGCTTTTCACAAGCGGCGGTAAACTCTTCTTCTGTAGGCAATCCCTTTTTGCGGTATATTGCCATTTCTTTCAGCAGTTTTTTCTTTCCGAAAAGCTTACCCAATGCCCACTTCTGTTCAGCCTTTTTCCATTCCAGCAGGGCAGCCTCGCCGTTGTAATTCTTTGCAGATTGGTCAAATTCTTCGTTTATCAGGTATGAAAGCTGTGAATAGTCAAGACCTGCTGCAATCAGCTTATTTATACGCTCATAGCGGATTTCAAATTCAGGGTCAGTAATAATCTGCTCGAAAAAATGGTCAGCAGCAAGTACTGTTTTTATTGCCTCACCGGAAGATGCGGCGGTAACAATGCCTGTTGCTTTTATACCGAATGCTTTTTCGTAAGCGGCATTTGTTTCATCAGCAGCGGCAATAAATCTCTTGGCAGCATTTACAAAATTGTCACGGATTTCAGGAGTATAATCCTTAAGACCTACGTCTTTTAATGGGGAATTGATGTAGCCGTTAAGGTCACGGTCAGCATTTGCAAGGTCAGTAACAGCACTGCGCAGCTTATCATAATCATTTTCGCTCATAGCCTTTATAAGCTCTGCAGAAATCTCTGTTTTGCCCTTAAAAGAGGCATTTCTCTCGAAAATCATAAGTGTTTCGTAAAGAGAAAGTCCCCAGTTTTGCTTTTTATGTAAAGCAGAAATTGTTGCATTCAGCTTTTTGCGTGTTTCAAAAAGCTTTTCGGCTGTTTTTTCAAAGCTGTCAGAAGAGGCGGTTTTCTTGATGTTCAATGTCTTTTCAAGCTGAGAAAGTACAGCCCTTTTTTGTGCCTTGTTTGAATGAAGTTCAAGGCAGAAGGGGTCAAGTCCAAGCTTTGCAAGTCTATTCTGTACAACTGATAATGCCGCCATTTTTTCTGCTACGAAAAGTACAGTTTTCTTATGGTACAGTGCGTTAGCAATCATGTTTGTGATTGTCTGCGACTTACCTGTGCCGGGTGGTCCGTGAAGTACAAAGCTTTTGCCTGAAGATGCCTCATAAATCGCCGCCAACTGTGAGCTGTCCGCACTGGTGGGTACGGCTAAATCTGTAGGGTGAATTTCCGTGTCGGCATTCATTACAGAAAAGTCTGTATCGGAAGTATCCCAACTGATTTTTCCGTCGATAAGACTAGCTACAACCTTGTTTTTTCTAAGGTCATCACAACGGCTTTTTATATCATTCCACATAATGAAACGGCTAAAGGAGAAATGCCCCAAGAAAGTTGCCTCAACAATATCCCAACGTGCCATTGACATAATGCCCTGACGGATAGTGTTGAAGATAAGAGGAAGGTTAATGCCGTGTTCGTCGGCAGGGAGAGGGGAAAGCCCGTTTATGGAAATGCCGAAATCCTGACGGAGCAGTTCAAGGATAGTAACGTTTATCTGAGGTTCTTCACCCCTTACACGGATTGTATAGGTTTTATCCTGAATTTTTCTGACAATATCAACAGGAATAAGGATAAGGGGCGCAATTCGGGGCTTTTCGCTTTTTTCTGTTTCATACCAACGCAAAAAGCCTAAAGCAAGATAAAGGGTGTTTGCACCGTTTTCTTCAATGCTCACCTTTGCTTGACGGTGAATTTTTTTCAGGGTCTTTTCAAGCTCGGTTTCTGAAAGGCAGGTTCTGATTTTTCCTGTTTTAAATTCTGATGCGGCAATTTCAGAAAGAGCGTCATTGCCGTTTTCTGCCTCGTAAATTTTAAGGTCAGTCTGAGTGAGAGTAAAATCCTTCGGCAATGGCATAAGTTTAAAGCTCTTATCATCAGCAAGTGCGTTCTCAAGTTCACCTAAGCTGTTGACAACAAGCTGTACAACCGAACTGCCCGGACGGAAATTAAGCAGACTATTCCTAAGACTCAGGTCAAGGAGCTTACGCTCCCATATATCCTGCTTTGTAATTTTCACGTTGGCATTATTAGCACTTGCGCCATGAAGATTAAGGTCAATCTGCTCAGGTGAGGAAGTGTGAGCAGAGGCATGGGTGTTATAATTAACTTCCTTGTAAATTCCGTTTTCACAAACGCGGGAGGGGATAGGACGGATACGGCTGCCGCGGCAACGTCTTATATCAATAATGCTGAAATTATCACCGGGAGTATTAAGATTAG
>JAZUOE010000076.1:0-3912 GCA_045604505.1 Ruminiclostridium sp.
TTGTGCCGCCTTTGGCGGCGGATTATAAAATGGCGGCTATGCCGCCATGATTTTAAATCTATCGGCGGAGCCGATACCTCAATCATTAATCATTCATCCTTCACCATTCATCCAATTAGTCATATTCCACAAAAGCCACCGTTAAAGTTTGGTTAAATTACCGCCCTTGTATTGAAAACGATTTACTGGTATAATTGAAGTATGTGGTTAAGATAAAACCCGATTTTTTATTATTTCTAAGGAGGACATTCCCGATGAACTACGGCTATTTTGACGAGAAAAACAAGGAATATGTCATTACCCGCCCCGATACACCTTCCGCGTGGGCAAACTACTTAGGTTCACCCGAATACGGTGCAATTATTTCTAACAATGCAGGTGGTTACAGCTTTGTAAAATCCGGTGCAAACGGACGTGTTATCCGTTACCGTTTCAACTCTGTGGCTATGGACCAGCCCGGACGTTATATCTACATCAAGGATAAGGACGCAAACGATTTCTGGTCTGCATCATGGTCCCCTGTATGCAAACCCCTTGACAGCTACAAGAGTGAATGCCGTCACGGTACAGCGTACACAGTAATCACTTCCGAATACACAGGTATCAAGACAGAAACTCTCTACTACGTTCCTAAGGACAGCACTTATGAAGTATGGAGAGCAAAGGTTACAAATACCTCTGATAAGCCCCGTAACCTTTCTGTTACAGGCTACTGCGAATTTGTAAATGACCCTAACTATGAGCAGGACCAGGTAAACTTACAGTACACACTGTTCATCACTCATACATATTTCAAGGGCAATTACATTCATCAGATGCAGAACGAAGTGTACAACCCTGACAGCGGCCGTTTCTTAGGTCTTGCCGGAGCTAAGGTTGACGCTTTCTGCGGCGACAGAGATAGCTTTGTTGGTGCATACAGAGGCTATGCTAACCCTAAGGGTATTGAAGAAGGATTAAAGGGCGACTTAAACTACAACACAAACTCTTGCGGTGCTTTACAGTCCGACATCACACTTGCTCCCGGCGAAACAAAGGAATTTACCTACGTTTTAGGCGGTGCAAGAAAGGAAGACGAAATCTCCGCACTTATTGCTAAGTACGAAACAGCAGGTGTTGTTGAAAAGGAACTTGATGAGCTTAAGGAATACTGGCACTCCAAGTTGGGCAACCTTCAGGTGCATACTCCTGACGAAGATTTCAACAACATGGTTAACGTATGGAATGCTTACAACTGCTTTATTACATTTATCTGGTCAAGAGCAGCCTCCTTCCAGTACTGCGGTTTAAGAAACGGCTTTGGCTACCGTGATACTGTACAGGATATTCAGGGTATTATCCACCTTGCTCCTGAAATGGCTAAAAAGCAGATTGTATTCATGCTTTCCGCTCAGGTTACAAACGGTGCAGGTTTACCTCTTGTTAAGTACACACATCAGGCAGGTCAGGAAAACCACCCCGACGAAAATGACGAAAACACAGCTTATGCTAAGGAAACAGGCCACCCCAGCTACCGTGCAGACGACGCTCTTTGGCTGTTCCCCACAATTTACAAGTATATTTCCGAAAGCGGCGACAGCGCATTCCTTGACGAAGAAATCTTCTACGCTAACGACGGCGAAAAGGGTACTGTTTATGACCATTTAAAGAGAGCAATCGACTTCTCTATGAACCACTTAGGCAATCACGGTATGCCCGCAGGTTTACACGCTGACTGGAACGACTGCTTACGTCTTGGTAAGAAGGGTGAATCTACATTCGTAGCATTCCAGCTTGTATATGCTGTTAAAATTCTCAGAACCTATGCAGTTGAAAAGAATGATGCAGAATACATCAAGTACCTTGATGAAATCAAGGCTAAGCTTGACGAAATCCTCTCCGCTTGTTGGAACGAAGACAGATGGATTCGTGGTTACAAGGAAGACGGCACAGTTATCGGTCAGAAAACTGACCCTGAGGCAAATATGTGGCTCAACCCTCAGTCTTGGGCAGTTATCTCCGGCTTTGCTACACCCGAACAGGCTGAAAAGTCTATGGACAGCGTAGAGAGAGAGCTTAACACACCTTACGGTGCAATGGTTATGTATCCCCCTTACAAGAATCACGGCTTTGACGGCGCTCTTATGCAGTGCTTTAACGCTTGTACAAAGGAAAATGCAGGTATCTTCTCACAGCCTCAGGGTTGGTTAATCCTTGCAGAATCCAAGCTTGGTCACGGTAACAGAGCGTATAAGTACTGGAAGGAAGCATCTCCCGCAACCTACAACAACAACGCTGAACTCAGAGTTCTTGAACCCTACGTATTCGGTCAGTTCGTTGAAGGTAAGGACAGCCCCTTTGCAGGACGCGCTCATGTACATTGGCTCACAGGTACAGCGTCTACTGTAATGGTAGGTACAACCGAAGGTATCTTAGGTCTTAATCCTGAAACAAAGGGTCTTGTAATTGACCCCTCTATCCCCTCCGAATGGAAGGAATACACAATGGAAAAGACCTTCAGAGGCAAGAAGTTAAACGTTACTGTAAAGAACCCCAACGGTTCACAGCACGGCGTTAAGAGTGTAACAGTAAACGGCGAAAAGATTGAAGGAAAGCTTATCCTTGACGAAATCTTAAAAGACGTTAACGAAGTTATCATTGAAATGTAATAATAAAAAAGAGGGCGGGAAACCGCCCTTTTTTATTAATGAATGATGAAAAATTAATGATGAATGATTACGGTGTCCGTCTGCGACGGACGGATTAAAAATTAGATTTAAAAAGGCGTAAACAGAAAATGCTTTATTTAAATCCATCGGCAAAGCCGATACCAAAATCTTTCATCATTCATCATTAATCATTCATTAAAAAAGGGCGGATACCCGCCCTCTTTTTATTAAAGGTCACTCTGTCTGTCAGCAGTAACTACGATTGCCATAATTAAATCAGTAGTTGTTTCGTGCATTACACCTGCAACAAGTCCGCCATTGCCGATATAGAGCATTGCCTCGTAGGATAAATCTTCCTTATCGATTGTCTTAGGGTCATCTGTAAGGCAAACCCACTCGTCATTGTCAAAAATGTCAACCAGCTTATCAAAGCCCTCGTCGGAGTATTCGTAAGCAACACCGTAGCCAATAAGTCTGTTGTTTTCAAACTGGTAGCAATAAAATTCCTCAGAAGAAATAGGCTTAAGAATTACATTGTCAACGATAACAACCTCGCTCTTGCCGCCGAGTGTTTTGATTACCTCGTTCTTGCTATCACCGAACTCAATGCCCTCCATAACCTTGTCAAGAACATTTGAGCTTAAATCAACTGTTACCTTCTTGTAAGAGTAGTTGCCCTTCTTGTACTTGCCGTTTACCTTGTCAAGGGAGTAAACTCTGTACTTGTATGTACCGCTCTTTTTCACGTTGATTGTGATAGAAGTTTTAGAGGTAATCTTTACCTTTGTGTACTTCTTTGTGCTGGAGTTGTACTTATAAACCCCGTAAGCCTCTGCGCCCTTAACCTTTTTCCAGCTTAAGGTGATTTTTCCGTCCTTTACGGTTGCCTTTACAGTGGGCTTAGCAAGTTTTGTACTAGCCGCCTCTGCGGTGATGCTCAAAGGAGCGTCAGCGTTTGCGTCTGCAACAGCAGGAACAGTGAGCATTGTTAATGCTAAAAGTACTGATAAAATCTTCTTTTTCATGATAATTTCCTTTCCTTGATATTTTTAGCTCTCGCTACCGCGTATTATAACATAGTTTGTATTAAAATGCAAGGCTTTATTGTGGTAATATGAAAAAAATATTGGCTTTTATCAGGAAAAAGTTATTGTAAATACTGTAAATAGGTGTTATAATGTTAAAAATGAAAAGGATTGATTTATTATGAATTACAATTTTGCAAAGTTCAGAAAAATAGTTGAAAGCTATGAAAATTATTTTA
>JAZUOE010000077.1:0-4647 GCA_045604505.1 Ruminiclostridium sp.
CAGAATGACATGGCTACGATCCGACTTGGACGCTGATATTATTTAAAAACTGATAAGCCCGATGAGGTTCTTGATTTTGCTAAACAATATGATGAAATGATAAAGACTATTTCCGAGAAATGGCCTAATATGAGCGAGGCAGAGGCTACAGCCCTTTCTGCACTCCTTATTATGGGTGATTCTCTTAAAAAGGAAAGAAGTGACGAGGACGCTGCTCTCTTTGACGAAATGACAGGTAAGATTGAAGTGTTGGAAGAAAGAGCAGAGGTCCTTCAGAAGGAAATTGCAGTACATATTGAAAAGGAAACAGCAGCCGCTGAAGAAATGCAGCGTATGAAGGCAGAATTTGAGGCGGAGATTGCAACTCTCACTGAAGAAAACAGTAAGCTTTCCGCTGTTATTTCCGAATCTGAAGAAATTATAGACAGCCTTAATGCAAAGCTTGGGGAATGTTCTACAACTCTTGATGACACTAAGTCAGCCCTTGCCTCTGCTAACACTATTATCGCACAGCTTAATACTGAAAAGCTCACTGAGGTTGCCGCAAACGAGGCATTAAGAAATGAACTTGACGCATCACGTGAGCGCATGGAGGCATCAACAAAGACTATTGCCGAGCTTAACGGTAAGCTGACAAATATGGAAATCAACACAGCGGTTTCTGATGTACCTGAGGATATTAAAAAGCTCAGAAGTGAAAAGGAAGAGCTTGAAATCGAGTTGGCTATTGCAAATGAGGAGATTGAAAAGCTCAAAAAGAATGCAAATCCCTCTGACGCTAAGCTTGGTGAAACAATTGCGGAGTATGAAAGAAAAATACGCTCACTTGAAAGCCGTTCAGGTGAAATGGATAAGCTCAGAAGTATTCTTGCCGAAACACAGCAGTCTGTAAGTCAGAAGTGTGAAATGGTTGAGGCAGAAAATCAGAAACTGCGCAATATACTGAAGAATTATGAAAACTCCTACGGGGTATGCCTTGCTAAAAAGGAAGATGAAATCAGATTGTTACAAACAGAGCTTGAACTTTTAAAGCAGCAGTTCAATATTCCTGACAGCGAAAAAACAGGCGGTGCCTACGTGCAGACAACATTTGAAGGAAATGATTGAGATATTAGCTCCCTGCGGCAGTGAGGAATGCGTTCCTGCCGCACTTAATACAGGTGCAGATGCGGTTTACCTTGGGGTAACCGCATTTTCTGCGAGAAAGAACGCAAAGAATTTTACCCCCGAACAGCTTGACGAGGCACTGAAACAATGCCGACTTTCAGGGGTCAAGGTTTATGTGGCAATGAACACCCTTATTTTCGATAACGAAATGGAACAGGCGGTAAAAACAGCACGAACCCTCTACGAAAAAGGAATAGACGCTGTAATTGTTCAGGATTTGGGTTTTGCAAAAAGGCTCAGGCAGGAAGTGCCGGACCTTACTCTTCATGCCTCAACTCAGATGACCGTTACGTCTGCGGCAGGTGCGGAATTTGCACGGAAAAACGGCTTTAAACGTGTTGTTCTTGCCCGTGAAATGTCCCTTAAGGAGATAAAGCGGGTGGTTGAAAATGTGGATATTGAAACAGAGGTTTTTGTACACGGCGCATTATGTGTTTGCGTCAGCGGACAATGCCTTATGAGTGCTATGTACGGCGGAAGGAGCGGTAACAGAGGTGCCTGTGCGCAGCCCTGCCGTCTTGATTTCACCTACGGTAATCGTCATAACGTGCTTTCCTTAAAAGATTTATCTATAATAGAAAACCTGCGTAAGCTGAACGAAATAGGGGTTACTTCGGCAAAAATCGAGGGCAGAATGAAACGCCCCGAGTACGTTGCGGCGGCGGTCAATGCCTGTCGTGAGGCTCTTTCGGGGAACACTCCTGACCTTGAGCAGCTTAAATCTGTTTTCTCACGCAGCGGCTTTACAAAGTCATACTATGACGGCAGTATTGCTGATATGCAAGGGATACGTACTAAAGATGACGTTGAGGCAACAGCAGGAGCGTTAAAGGAAATCCGTAGGCTGTATGATAAGCCGTATAAACGGCACACTGTTGATATAACCGTGAAAATTCAGGCAAAAATGCCTGTAACGGCGCAGGTGGTCTGCGGCAATATAGATTTTTCTATAGACAGCGGGGTTGTTCCCGAAAAGGCGGTGAATAAGCCTGTTTCCGCTGAAGAAGTGTGTAAGAGAATGAGCAAAATGGGTGGTACGATTTTTGAGGCAGGAAAAATAACCTGCGACACCGAAGAGGGGCTTATAGTACCTGCCTCAGTTCTTAATGCCTTAAGACGGGATATACTTGCTGAAATTGAAAATAGACTTATTAAAAGGGAAGAATAAAAATGATAACTGATATGACCGTAGGGAAACCCTCAACGGTTCTTTGGAAATTTTCCTTACCGCTGCTGATAAGCGTTGCCTTTCAGCAGTTTTACAGCATTGCAGACAGCATTATTGCGGGAAATTTCATTGCAGACGGCGAAAACGCTTTAGCGGCAATCGGCGCAAGTTACCCTGTAACAATGCTGTTTATGGCGGTTGCGGTGGGGTACAATTCAGGTTGCTCAGTAGTTGCCTCAAACCTTTTCGGCAGTCACAAATTCGGGCGGCTGCGCACGGCGATATGGACATCTGTAATCTCTGCCGCTGTGCTTAGCGTCATTTTAACCGCAGTAGGTGTAATTTTCTCCGGTGATATTGCCGCAGCCCTTAACACTCCTGCAGAAATTTTTAATGATGCCTGTGTTTACCTTAATATATATGTATATGGGGTACCGTTTTTGTTCCTTTATAATGTATGTAACGGAATTTTCTCCGCACTTGGCGATTCAAAAACCCCCTTATATTTTCTGATAGGGTCATCGGTTGCTAATGTGGTGTTGGATATTGCACTGATTGTCTTGTTTGATATGGGAGTAGACGGTGTAGCTTGGGCAACCTTTATAGCGCAAGGGGTGGCAGCAGTTCTTGCTCTTTTAACACTTATAATAAGAATAAGAAAGCTGGAAACTGATGAAGAACAGGTAAAGCTGTTTTCGGGCAGTATGCTGGGTAAAATTTCGCTGATTGCTATTCCCTCTATTTTGCAGCAAAGCTTTGTTTCTGTGGGCAACCTTTTTGTGCAGGGAATTGTAAATGGATTTAATTCTGCAGCGGTTATTGCAGGATATTCAGCGGCAATAAAGCTTAATACCTTTGTTGTTACCTGCGTTTCTACCATGTCAAACGGAATGTCAAGCTTTACAGCGCAGAACGTTGGTGCAGGAAACATGGAGCGTATTTCTAAAGGGTTTAAGGTTTCGCTCATTATGTCTGCTTGTATAGCAATTCCCATTACCGTAATTTACCTGATTTTCGGCAGGGAATTGGTGGGAATGTTTATGGAAAACGCAGATGAAAAGGCGATTGCGGTAGGATATGGCTTTTTGACAATAGTAGCGCCTTTTTACTTTTCCGTAACGGCAAAGCTAAACTGTGATGCAATCCTGAAAGGTGCGGGAGCAGTAAAATATTTCGTTATAACAACCTTTACGGACCTTATTTTAAGGGTAGTTCTTGCCTATGCCTTTGCTGATACTCTTGGTTCGGAAAGATTGTGGTGGTGTTGGCCTATAGGCTGGGTTGTTTCAGCGGCACTTTCTGTAATTTTTTATGTATCAGGGCATTGGAAAAGGAATATACTCAGGGCGTAAAAAAGATTAGGGGGCAGTTTTTACTGCCCCTGTTTTAGCTAATCTGCGTGTACAAGCTCGTTGCGTTTGAAGAAAAAGGAAATGCACCATAGCGCTGAAAGTGCAACAAGAATGTAGACAATACGGCTGATTATTGCGGCAGAACCGCCGAAAAGCCATGCTACAAGGTCAAATTCAAATAATCCCACAAGACCCCAGTTGATACCGCCGATTAAAAGTATAAATAATGCGATTTTATCAATCATTGTCCTTTTCGTCCTTTCCGAAAGCAATGCTTTCAGGATTATTATGTCCGTAGATTTGCGGAGTATTCATAATAAAATGAATAAAAACCGCACATGATGTTAAAGAAAATTATTGAAAAAGAACAAACCGAAAATTTTTTAAAAATTTTTTAAAAAAAGTATTGACATTTGTCCGAAAATGTAGTATACTCTAATAGTCGTCAGCGAGGGAAACCTCAACGAAGGACACGGGAGTTTAGCTCAGCTGGGAGAGCATCTGCCTTACAAGCAGAGGGTCACAGGTTCGAGCCCTGTAACTCCCACCAAATTGGCCCGGTAGTTCAGTTGGTTAGAACGCTAGCCTGTCACGCTAGAGGTCGTGGGTTCGAGCCCCATCCGGGTCGCCAATTTGATGCCTCTGTAGCTCAGTCGGTAGAGCAGAGGACTGAAAATCCTCGTGTCGTTGGTTCGATTCCGACCGGAGGCACCATTTGCGGATTTAGCTCATCTGGTAGAGCGCCACCTTGCCAAGGTGGAGGTAGCGAGTTCGAGCCTCATAATCCGCTCCAACAGCCCTCGCAATAGTGGGGGCAAAGTTTTTACTTTTGTAAGACATGTATGCGGTTTCACAAAAGTAAAGACACCCGGCGCTATAGCCAAGTGGTAAGGCGTGGGTCTGCAACACCCTGATCCCCGGTTCAAATCCGGGTGGCGCCTCCAAAAAAATCCGTTCACG
>JAZUOE010000078.1:0-9250 GCA_045604505.1 Ruminiclostridium sp.
CCCTTTATGCGTGAATTTATTACACACCTCACCGAGCGTAATTTCAGCAACCGTACTGTAGCTTTTATTGAAAACGGCAGCTGGGCACCTCTTGCGGCAAAGGTAATGAAGGGAATGCTTGAAAAGAGCAAGAATATCACCTATACTGATACAACTGTAAAAATTCTTTCCGCTCTTAATGATGAAAGCACTGCACAGCTTAACTCTTTAGTAGAAGAATTATGTAAGGAGTATCTTGCGCAGCAGGATTCCACAGCTAACAAGAATGATTTAACCGCACTCTTTAATATAGGCTATGGCTTATATGTTGTAACTTCAAATGATGGTAAAAAGGACAATGGTCTTATTGTAAACACAGTAACTCAGGTTACCGATACACCCAACAGAATTGCGGTTACTATTAATAAAGCCAATTACTCACACCATGTTATAAAGCAGACGGGAAAAATGAATATCAATTGTCTTACAGTTGACGCACCATTTGCTGTATTTGAGAAATTTGGTTTTGTCAGCGGCAGAAACACTGATAAGTTTGCTGATTGCGAACCTCTTCGTTCGGATAACGGACTTGTATTCCTGCCAAGACATATTAATTCCTTTATGTCCCTTAAGGTTGAACAATATGTGGATTTAGACACACACGGAATGTTTATTTGTGAAGTAACAGAGTCAAGAGTGATTTCAAACGCTGAGTCAATGACTTATGCTTACTATCACAGCAATGTTAAGCCTAAGCCTCAGACAGAGGGTAAAAAAGGCTATGTATGTAAAATATGCGGCTATGTGCATGAGGGTGATGAACTCCCTGAAGATTTCATCTGTCCTCTCTGTAAGCACGGCGCTGCTGATTTTGAACCAATAGAATAAAAACGGAGGATTAAAACAATGAAAAAGTATGTATGTGACGCTTGTGGCTGGGTTTACGACGAGGAAAAGGGCGCTCCTGAAATGGGAATTGCACCCGGTACAAAGTTTGAGGACCTTCCCGAAGATTTTGAATGCCCTCTTTGCGGAGTTGGCAAAGACATGTTCAGCGAAGAATAAGGAGGACATTTTATGGAACAGAAATTCTATATCTGTGCGCATTGCGGTAAAATCATAGCTTTAGTAAAAGAAAGCGGAGTGCCTGTAATGTGCTGCGGCGAAAAAATGAAGGAGCTTATTCCCGGAACAACAGATGCTGCTGTTGAAAAGCACGTTCCTGTCTATACTGTAGAGAACAACATTGTCAGTGTAAAGGTTGGTGAGGTTGAACACCCAATGCTCCCCGAACACTACATTGAATGGGTATCTCTTCAGACAAAGCAGGGCAATCAGAGAAAGGCTTTAAAGCCAGGTGATAAGCCTGAGGTTTGTTTTGCAATCTGCGACGGTGATGAGGTAGAGGCAGTTTATGCTTACTGCAACCTTCACGGTCTTTGGAAGGCATAAAACGATTATAAAGCGTTCTTCGGGACGCTTTTGTTCGTCGATAAATCCTACTTTTAAGTAGTGCGTAGCATTCACGGGCATTTGGGGCTGCCGCCCCTTGCCCCCGCCAACCCTTTTAAAAAAGGGTTGACCGAAAATTTTTATATTTCTCGCTACGCTCGTTTTTTGAGAAAAAAGACTTTTTTGACAAGTTAAAGCGTTCTTCGGGACGCTTTATTTTTTTTCAGTTGCAGGAATATAAGTGTGATAAGTGGAAAATATAAAGGTAAGACTTTATTTTAAAATGAAAGGTATGAAAATGGCAAAAACGCTAACTACAATTCATTCACCAATCAGCGGTAAAGCTGTTTCACTGGACACTGTTCCTGACCCGGTTTTTTCAGATAGAGTGCTGGGTGACGGCTGTGCAATTATTCCTGCTGATAATAAAATTTATAGCCCCGTAAACGGAAGGATTTCATCTGTTGCGGAAACAAAACACGCTTATGGTTTTTCTTCCGATGACGGTTATGAAATTCTTGTGCATTTCGGACTTGAAACTGTTGCTTTGCAAGGAGAGGGATTTACTGTTCATGTTAAAGAGGGTGACAGGGTAAAAGTCGGTGACTTGGTTGCTGAAATTGATACCGATTTTCTTAATGAAAAGGGTATAAATCTTATTACCCCTGTGCTTGTTTGTGACGGTGCAGAGGAAAAAGCGGTAAAAATCAATGAGGGGGATATAACTAAAGGCGCTCCACTTATTGTTGTAGAGGAGCAGACAGCAGAGGATACCCCTAAAAGGAAAGGTATAAACTTTGACTTTTTGCAGAAATTAGGCAAGGTGCTTATGACGGTAATTGCCGTAATGCCGGCAGCGGGACTTATGATAAGTCTTGGAAAGCTGGTAGGAATGTTAGGGGCAGATATTGCTTTGGTTTCCTCAATCGGCAGCGTTATGGAAAATATTGGCTGGGCAATTATCGGTAATCTTAACATTCTTTTTGCGGTGGCAATCGGCGGCAGCTGGGCAAAAGAAAAGGCGGGTGGTGCTTTTGCGGCGCTGATAGCCTTTATCCTGATAAACAGCATAACAGGTGCAGTTTTTGGTGTTACAGGCGATATGCTTAGTGACCCTAACGCACTGACCTACAGCATTTTTGGAAAAGAAATGCCTGTACAGGATTATTTTACTTCGGTTTTAGGCTCTCCGGCACTTAATATGGGCGTGTTTGTGGGTATTATTGCAGGTTTTGTCGGCGGTATTGTCTATAACAAATTCTATAATTTCCGTAAGCTGCCTGACGCATTGGCATTCTTTAACGGCAAACGCTTTGTGCCACTTGCGGTAATATTTTGGTCAGTGATTGTGTCCCTTGTTCTTGCGGTAGTTTGGCCTGTTGTTCAGGCGGGGATAAACGCATTCGGTATATGGATTGCCAACTCTGCTGATACGTCACCTGTTCTTGCGCCATTTATATATGGTACACTTGAAAGATTGCTGCTGCCTTTCGGACTTCATCACATGCTGACAATTCCTATGAATTACACAAGTTTTGGCGGCACCTATGAAATTCTTACAGGCAGCAGTGCAGGTTCAACCGTATTCGGGCAGGACCCCTTATGGTTAGCTTGGGTTGCGGACCTGATTAACTTTAAAAATGCAGGGGATATGGCTGCCTACGAAAGCCTTTTTAATTCAGTTACCCCCGCTAGATTTAAGGTAGGACAAATGATAGGTGCGTCAGGACTTCTTCTTGGCTTTGGCTTAGCTATGTACAGGAGAGTTGATGCGGATAAGAGAAAAAAATACCGCTCAATGTTTATTTCAACAGCACTTGCCGTATTCCTTACAGGTGTAACGGAGCCTATTGAGTTTATGTTTATGTTCTGCGCATTACCTCTTTATATTGTGTACGCTGTTTTACAGGGCCTTGCCTTTGCTCTTTCGGGAGTTATAGATTTAAGACTTCACTCTTTCGGCAATCTGGAGTTTCTTACACGTATACCCATGTCGGTTGAGGCAGGATTAACAGGAGATATTATAAACTTCCTCATAAGCTGTGTTGTATTTTTTGCAGTGGGCTACTTTGTGGCATATTTTATGATAGGAAAATTCAGATATGCAACACCCGGACGTTTAGGAAACTACACTGTAGATAATTTAGGAGATGTATCAGGTGATAAAAAGGAAATTTCCTCTGACGGTCAGCCTGAAAGAATTATTGCGCTCTTAGGCGGACGTGAAAATATAGAGTTAGTTGACGCATGTATGACAAGACTACGTGTTACGGTAAAAAATCCCTCTCTTGTTGCAGATGTTGAGCAATGGAAAAAAGAGGGAGCATTAGGACTTGTAAAAAAAGGCAGCGGAATTCAGGCAATATACGGACCTGCTGCTGATATATTGAAATCAGACATTAATGACATTCTTTAAAGGTGAATTATGAAAATATTAACGCTTAACACCCATAGCCTGGTGGAAGAAAATTATCGTCAGAAAACAGAGGCTTTTGTTTCAGCAATTGCAAAAGAAAAGCCTGAAATAATTGCCCTGCAAGAGGTAAATCAATCCCTTTCCTATGCTGTGGCAGGAGATTTGGCTGACAGCTACACCCCTTGCTGTGACAAGGCAGTCAGGTGCGACAACCATGCATTTCGTGTTGTGGAGCTGCTTAAAAATAAAGGGGTCAAATATTACTGGAGTTGGCTGCCGCTTAAAAAGGGTTATGACAGGTTTGAAGAGGGGATAGCTGTATTAAGTCTTAGTCCCATAATTGAAACGGAAATTGTTCCGGTCAGCAATATAAATGATTATAACAACTGGAAAACCCGAAAAATAATAGGTGTGCGGACAAAGGCACTGCCTGACGAATGGTTTTACAGCGTTCATTACGGCTGGTGGGACGACGAGGAAGAGCCTTTTTATAATCAATGGCATAAAACAAAAGAGGTTGTCTGCAAAAAGGATTTGGTATGGCTTATGGGGGATTTTAATAACTCTCCGCAGGTGCGTGGCGAGGGTTATGATTTAGTTAGAAACTCATATTGGTATGACAGCTTTGACCTTGCTGAAACAAAGGAAGGGGAAAACACTGTAAATGGTGCAATAGACGGTTGGCGCCATAAGGATATAAAAGGCGGTATGCGGCTTGATTATATATGGTGCAGCAAAAGTGTGGTTGTAACAAACTATAAGGTAGTTTTTGACGGTAAAAACTACCCTGTAGTTTCTGACCATTATGGTGTAATGATAAATTACGAAAGAAGTATTATTTAAAAGGAGCATTTTGCAATGATAAATCGCAGTGCGGGTATACTGCTCCCTGTTTCAAGTCTGCCCTCTGAATACGGCATAGGCTGTTTTGATGAAAGTGCATATAAATTTGTGGATTGGCTTAAAACTGCAGGTCAAAGCTGGTGGCAGATACTACCTTTAGGTCCTGCCGGTTATGGGGATTCGCCTTATCAGAGCTTTTCATCTTTTGCAGGTAATCCCTATTTTATAAGCCTTAGTGAGTTTGTGAAGAAGGGTTATTTAACGAAAGAGGATTGCTTACTTGCAGATATGGGGGATAATCCTTCTGCTGTAGATTATCAAAAGCTTTACAAAAATCGCCGCACCTTGCTGAAAAAGGCATATAAAAACAGCGGAAACGCTGATAAAGAAGAGATTGAGAAATTTACGCAGGAAAATGACTGGGTGGAAGATTACGCCTTATTCATGGCACTAAAGGATAAATTTAAGGACAAGCCTCTTATTGATTGGGACGAGAAAATCCGTTTGCGTGACAAAAAGACCATAGAAAAATACGAAAAAGAATTGTGTGACGAAGTAGGTTTTTATAAATTCCTGCAGTATCATTTTTTTGCGCAATGGCACAAGCTGAAAGAATATGCAAACCGCATGGGGATAGGAATAATCGGTGATATTCCCATATACGTTGCTTTGGATAGCGTGGACGTGTGGAAAAATCCTTCCTTGTTTCAGTTAAACCAAAAAGGCATACCTGTTTCGGTGGCAGGGTGTCCTCCTGACAGCTTTTCAGAAAAGGGACAGTTATGGGGAAACCCATTGTATAACTGGGACAACCACAAGAAAACAGGCTATAAATGGTGGGTTGAAAGGCTAAGAGCGTGTTTTGAAATGTATGACGCAGTGCGAATTGACCATTTCAGAGGCTTTGATGAATACTATTCCATTCCCTACGGCAGTAAGGACGCAGCAAAAGGCAGCTGGGAAAAAGGACCGGGAATGGAGCTGTTTGCGGCGGTAGAGAATGCTATAGGCAAAAGGGACGTTTTAGCTGAGGATTTAGGCTTTGTAACAGAATCAGTGAAAAAGCTGGTAAAAGACAGTGGTTTTCCTAATATGAAGGTGCTTGAGTTTGCCTTCGACAGTCGTGATACAGGGAATAAAAACGACTACCTGCCCCACAATTATAAGGAAAATTCGGTTGCCTACACCGGCACTCACGATAATCAGACCCTTGTTTCATGGTTTAAAGAAATAAGTCCATCAGAAAGGGCAGAGGCAAGAAAATATCTTTGCGACAGCTATACACCTGACAAGGAATTAAACAAGTCCTTTATCTCCCTTATTATGAGGAGCAGCGCAAAACTGTGCGTTGTACCTATGCAGGACTGGTTGGGGCTTGATGACAAAAGCAGAATGAATACCCCATCTACTGTGGGGAATAACTGGTGTTGGCGGGTAAAAAAATCTCAGTTGACAGAGGAATTGTCGACAGAGATAATGGCAATCACAAGCCGCTACGGACGGGCGGAAAAGAGTGTTTAAAAGAAAGGAATAAGTAAAATGATAACCTTCACATATACAATAAAAGACGAGCTTGGCATTCACGCAAGACCTGCGGGAATGTTGGCAAAGGCGGCAAAGGTGCTGGACAGTGACATTACAATTTCTTCAGGCGAAAAAACGGCAAACGCAGCAAAGCTGATACAAATTATGGGGCTTGGGGTTAAATGCGGCAACACCATTACCGTCACAATAAACGGCGGTGATGAAAAGCAATCGGAGAAGGCAATGAAAGAGTTTTTTGAAAAAAATCTGTAATACTATTTCAGAAAAGGGGACAGAAATGAAAAAGTTCACAGGTAAGGGTATTTACGGAGCGTTTGCAATAGGCAGAATTTCAGTATTCAGGCGGCAGGATATACAGGTTAAGCGAATTAAAACAGAGAATGCACAGGCGGAAATTTCCCGTCTTGAAAGGGCAAAAAAAGAGGCAATAAAACAACTGCAGGAAATCTATGAAAAGGCGCTTAAGGAAATCGGCGAGGCTAACGCAGGTATATTTGAAATCCACATTATGATGATTGAGGACGAGGATTATAATGAGGCAATAGCCGAGCTTATAAACGGTCAGAAGGTCAATGCGGAATATGCGGTTGCGGTTACTTCAGATAATTTTGCGGAAATGTTTTCAGCTATGGACGACGCATATATGCGTGAGCGGTCAGCAGACGTTAGGGATATATCAAACCGAATAATCCGCTGTCTTGCCGAAGAAACAACCTCACATGAGATAACAGACCAAAAGGTGATTATTTGTGCAGACGACTTAGCACCAAGTGAAACGGTTTCCTTTAATAAAAACCAAATACTTGCCTTTATTACAGCCTACGGCTCTTCAAATTCACACACCGCAATTCTTGCTAGAACAATGAATATTCCAGCCATAATTGGTGTTGGTAAGGAAATGCTTGATAGTGTAGCAGACGGCGAAATGGCAATTGTTGACGGTTTCAAGGGTGAACTGATATTAAATCCCGACAAAGCAACTCTTGACGATTATAGCCGTAAGATTGACGAGGAAAATGAAAAGAAAAAACTTCTCCAAAATCTCAGAGGCAAGGAAAACATAACCCTTGACGGCAGGAAAATAAATATTTTCGCCAACATAGGCAGCGTGGATAATATAGGCGAGGTACTTTTGAATGACGCAGGGGGAATAGGACTTTTCAGAAGTGAGTTTTTATATCTTGAAAGCCGTGACTATCCCGATGAAGAGGAGCAATTCAGAGTTTACCGCCGTGTGTTGGAAAGTATGGCTTGTAAAAAAGTCATTATCCGCACACTTGATATAGGTGCGGATAAACAGGTGGAGTATTTTAATTTGGATAAAGAGGAAAATCCCGCCTTAGGACTAAGGGCAACACGACTTTGTCTTACCCGTCCCGAAATTTTCAGAACACAGCTCAGAGCCTTATACAGAGCCTCTGTTTATGGCAATTTAGGTATTATGTTTCCTATGATTACGAGCGTGTGGGAGCTTGATGAAATTTTGCAGCTTTGCGCACAGGTAAGGGAAGAGTTGAGGGCTGACGGGATTGAATACTCTGCTGAAATTGAACTTGGTATTATGATAGAAACACCTGCGGCAGCGGTTATCAGTGATATTTTAGCGCCTATGGTGGATTTTTTCAGCGTCGGTACAAATGACCTTACACAATACACTCTTGCCTGTGACCGACAAAATTCTAAAATAGAGCGCTTTTGCGACACTCACCACCCTGCGGTAATGAGGCTGATTAAATTCGCAGCGGAAAATGCCCACAAACATGGTAAATGGATAGGTATTTGCGGTGAACTTGCTGCGGATATGGAGCTAACGGAAGAGTTTCTGAAAATGGGTATTGACGAGCTGTCTGTTTCACCTTCCTTTGTGTTGAAGTTAAGAAATGCTGTCAGAAAAATTGATTTAAGGGCGAAAAAAATACCTGAGAACTAATCTCAGGTATTTTTGTTTATGAACTTGCCGAACTTTTCTTTTCCTCTAGTTTTTTATCGGTATCCTCTTTTACGAGTGTATATACAACCGAAACAAGAGGAATGAAGAAAATCATACCGATAAGTCCGAACAGGTTTCCACCCACAAGCACAGAAATAAGTGTCCATAATGGGGAAAGACCTACCGAACCGCCAACAACATGAGGGTAAATAAACTGAGTTTCAATAAACTGAACTGCCAAATATACCACAAGGCAGATGAGCGCCTTCTGAGGGCTGTCTAAAAATGCAAGGAAAACGCCTAATGCGCAGGAAATAAATGCGCCGATATAGGGAATGAGTGAGCAGACAGCGGTAACAATTCCGATAAGTCCTGCATAGGGCAGACGGAAGATTGTAAATGCAATAAAAATGAGCATTCCTAAAATTACAGATTCAATACACTGTCCTGAAAGGAATTTTGCATAGGCGGTTTTTATAAGTCCGCATACATAACAGATTTTGTCGGCTGTCTTTTCCTTTGAATAAGCGTATATTACCTTTTTGGATTGGCGCAGCAGGGTATCGCGGTCAATAAGAACGTAGATTGCGATAATAGTGCCGATTACCGCAGCGGAAATTGTTGAAACAGTAGAGGTTGTAGCACTTGCAATAGAGCCTATTAAAGTACCTGCGCTGTTTGCAACACTTTTCAAGGTTTCCTCAATATTAAATGAAGAGAACAAGTTCGATATTTGTGTAGTGTCAATGTTGAGGGTTTCCAGCATTTCCATCCATTTAGGCCAATTTTCCTTTACAAGAGCGGAAATACTCTTTACCGTCCTAACAATTTCAGGAATAACCAGCGTACAAACCAGCGCAACTACAAGCAAAACGCAGAGAATGGTCAGCGCAATACTCATATTATGAATGGTTTTGTCTTTAAATGGTTTCTTTTTCTTTGCAGAAAGCTTTTTTATAAGCTTTTCAAAAGCTGAAACAGGTACGTCAAGTATGAAAGCTACAATAAGACCTACTGCAATAGGCAGCAGCAGACTTCCGATAAAACCTGCCAATGAAAGCATCATGTCAGGGCGAACAAGTATA
>JAZUOE010000079.1:0-5958 GCA_045604505.1 Ruminiclostridium sp.
GTTTGTGACGATTGGAAAGGCAATCAGTCATTTGTTCCAGCCTAGTGCGAAATCAAAAGTTGCAACATCAGTATCAGATAGTTGGTATGGTATTTGTGAAAAATGCGGAAGAAAAGACGGCCTCCACCGCTTTGAAGGTAAGAAATACTGTGCTATGTGCCACGCCAGACTTACCGCAGAGAAAAAACTCAAAGCAAAGAAGAATGATAAAAATGAAAGTTAATGTAATTCGTGGTAAAAACCAGATTGGTGGAAACATTATCGAAATCTCCACCGAAAAGACAAAAATCCTACTTGACGCAGGACTTGAACTCGATAATGATAAGCAAGACGAACTTCCCGATATTCCCGAACTTTTCGAGTATGCAGGATATGACGCTATCTTTATTTCACACTACCATGGCGACCATCTGGGACTTGTCTATAAGGCACACAAGGACATTCCTGTTTACATAGGCGAAAACGCTTATAACGTAATAAAGGCTTCGGATAATTACAAGGAAATAGAAACATTTACTCCTAAAGGATTTCTTCGCAACAAAGAAGGAATTGTTATCGGTGATATAACTGTAATACCTTTTCTTTGCGACCATTCAGCCTTTGACAGTTATATGCTTCTTTGCAAATCAGGAGAAGACAGCGTTTTATACACAGGCGATTTCCGTTCTAACGGACGAAAGCCGTTCAATATGCTCCTCAATTCCTTGCCAAAGAAAATCAACAAACTGATATGTGAGGGAACGACTTTTTCAAGAGAGGGATTCTTTGCAGAAACTGAGAAATCACTTGAAGAAAAGGCAGTCAAGCTATTTTCAGAAAACAAAGGTCCTGTTTTTATTCTGCAATCCTCAACCAACATAGACAGAGTCGTTACTATGTATCGTGCAGCAAAACGAACAGGACGAGTTTTTCTTGAGGATGCTTATATGGCAGGCATCACAACTGCCGCTGGGGAGCATATCCCTAATCCGAAATTCGGTGATGTCTATGCATTTATAACAAGTCCGTCAAAGTATGATTTTGTTTCAGAGTATAAAAGAGTAGGAAAAGATAGAATAGCTGAAATGCACTTTGCAATGTGTGTAAGAACATCTATGCTTTCGTATCTAAAGTCGCTTTCAGAAAAAATGTCGTTTGAAAACGGATTGCTTGTCTATTCTTTCTGGAGCGGATACAAGAACAGCGAAAGTATGAAAGAGTTTTTATCGGAGTGTGAAGTTATGGGACTTAAAGTCAAAACTCTCCATACAAGCGGACATGCCGACGAGAACGCCGTCAAAAAGCTGATTGAAACAGTAAACCCCGATATTATAATCCCTGTTCACACAGAAAATGCAGAGAGGTTCAAAGAGATTGCTCTCGGAATTTTAGTAGAAATATAAAAATGACCATTTGGTTGTTATCTATGATGACAATCAGATGGTTATTTTTCTTTTTGAAAAAGCCATCAAACTTTATTTTTAGTTCCCATTGACAGCAAGCATATGACTTGTGGCCACACTCGGCGTTTTTTTCAGAAAGTCTGAAAAATAAATGCTTACCCTCTTGATGAGAGCAAGCATCGCCTTTGTAGCCACATCGTCACTTTTTTGCGCGCTATGCTTTCTGCAACTTCGTTGACAGCAAGCATAGCATTTGTCTATACACTGCCCTCTTTTCTCCGAAAATCGTCAGTGCAGACAAACGCAAAAAACTTGTTGGGAGAACCCAACCCCCTTGACAGAAATCTCACTTTTGTTCGATTGAAAGGCAGATGAAAAAATGTTTTTTCAGAAAATTGTCGTTGTCCCGAAATCGAAACAACGACTATGATACAATTATAATTACAGGACGTTTTGAAATATTTTTCGGAAAGGAGGATTGTGATAATAGGTGCGTAACGAAACAAGGCAGTATCACAAAACTAATTCAAAATAAAGTTCTGCACAGTCGTTATCATTATATTTTTCAGTTTCTTGAAAGCCGCTACTACGATACAGATGTTGTGCAGCAGAAAACTGTTTTCTGGTATCCAAGCATATTTTATTATACTGTTGCTCTCTTGCGTAAGCTATAGCGTAATTCAAAAGTAATCTGCCATAGCCTTTGCCTTGATATTCAGGTAATACAAACATACGCTTAAGCTCAACAACTTTATTTTCAAGGTCAATGGTGCGTAACGCAACAGTTCCTACAAGAGTCTGATTGTCGAAAAGACACCAAAAACAACCGTCTTGCATATAATACTGTTCAACATTAGCAATATCAGCGTGCCTGTCCATCGGAGAATATGGTATGCCAACAGCAGAAAAGCATTTGCTGAAAAAATCGTCTACCGATTGTTGCATATCAGGCTTGAAAGTAACAATTTCCATTGATATTTCCTCCACAAAACCAGTTTTTATTCAGTTTCATTATATCACATTTACTTCCGAATTTCAATCATAAGCGACAGGTGCGTAACAAACTGCGCCTTTATTTCCCGAGGTGCGTAACGAATCAGAACAGCATTTTCGCAGTGAGACTTTTTTGAGACTTTTCTGAGACTTTTCTGAGACTTTTTTGAGAAAAAATGGGACAAAAATGGAACACTTTTGGTACTGACTTTTGAAAATCCATATGCTATAATGAAAACATCAAAACGTTTTGAAAATGAAAAATCAGAACAAAGCCGCTGAAAAATGGGAGTTAAGTGGGAGTCTTTTGGAAGTGACTTCTGCTCATTCCTGTGCTACAATAAAATCATCGGAACGTTCTGAATAAGCAATAATCTTAAATGAACGGAGGTCAAAAATGAATTTTAACGAAATGTTTTCAACAGAAGCAAGCCCATTCCAATACACAGAGTTTGGTCTGTTGGAAAGTGTTGAGGTGCAGGGCGAGCTTTTCTTCCCGGCGTCTGCAAGTGCAAAAATTCTCGGCTATCACAATCTGAGAAAAGCAATTATCGACCATTGCGACGCTCCTGTGAAGCTCACAGTTCCTCACCCTCAGAACAAGGAGAAGACCATTGTGATGAACTACATCGGGAAAGCGGATTTGTACAGCCTTATCTTCGGCTCACGGCTTCCTGCGGCAAAGTCATTCAAGCGTTGGGTTACAAAGGAAGTTCTGCCGAGCATCAGAAAATATGGTTGCTACTGTACTCAGGAATTTCTCGACGAGTGCGACCATAATCCTTACACAATACAGCACCGTCTGAGGGAGATGAAGCAAAGCCGTGTGGTAGAGTTCCTGACGGAAAATCCAGAAACCTGCAAGCGGCTTTGCGATGAAAATGTTATTGATGTGGAATTTTCCGAAGCTTCATAAGAGATGCGTAACGAAACAGTCACCTAATCATTATTCCGTTAAACCTTGTCCGACAAAATAGTATTCCGATACCGTTTCACCCACATACGCAAGTATGTCAGCGAATGCTGATTTCATCTGAAAGAGGGTATGTTCAATGGAAACAACCAACGAAGCGGTTAACTGTACGGAGTACAAAATCGGCAATACCACTTATTATGTGGAAACGCATTTCAACCTGCAAGCCGAGAGCCTTGATGAAATTATCGAAAGGCTTATCGGTAAAGATGTCGAGAACATCATACGACAGGCAGCATGAGGCGAGCCGCCTCTGGCGATTCCTGCCTAAAAAACAGCTATTAATCCGAACAAGCAAAACGGCAGGTTGACAGTAGTGCTTATAGCACGACAAAGGGACAAGCAGACAATGCAGGGACATGGGATTTTATCGCTTTAAAGGCTTGAATTTTATTAAGAAATATGCTATACTATTTTCATATCCGCTGTAATTGTCAGAAACGGAGGATAAAATGATTACAGACAAAATTACAGCACTTTATTGCAGACTTTCACAGGACGATATGCTTCAGGGAGAGTCAAATTCCATAACAAATCAGAAGGCTATCCTGCTGAAATATGCTGAGGAAAATCACTTTCCCAATCCACAGTTCTATGTTGACGACGGAGTTTCGGGAACAACCTTTGACCGTGAGGGCTTCAGAGCAATGATGACCGATATTGAAAATGATAAGGTCGGAATTGTTATCACAAAGGACTTATCACGTCTCGGACGTGATTATCTGAAAACAGGCGAGCTGATTGAAATGACATTCCCCGATTACGATATTCGGTATATCACAATCAATGACGGCGTTGATACGCTCAAAAGCGAAAATGAGCTTATGGCGTTCAAGAATATTTTTAATGATTGGTATGCCAGAGATACCTCAAAGAAGATACGAGCTGTATTCAAGGCGAAAGGACAATCGGGCAAGCCTCTCAACAGTCCGCCTTACGGTTACAAGAAGTCCGAGATTGACAAGAATGTCTGGGAGATTGACGAAGAAGCCGCTGAAGTAGTGAGAAAGATATTTCAGCTTTGTATTGCAGGAAACGGACCAACAAAGATTGCAAGGATATTGACCGAGGAAGGCATACCAACTCCGACTGCATACGCCAAATCCAAAGGCAGAAACGCAGGACACCCGAACGCAAAGCTCCACCGCTTGGGAGAACAGACTATTGACCATATTCTTGAAAAAGCTGAATATGCGGGGCACACAGTTAATTTCCGCACACGTATCAAGTCCTACAAGAACAAGAAGCAGATTAGAAATCCGAAATCTGAATGGATGATTTTTGAAAACACTCACGAGCCGATTGTTTCACAGAAGGATTTTGATTTGGTGCAGGAACTACGCAAGAATAAACGCAGAATACAGAAGTGCGGAGAACTTAATCCATTTTCGGGAATGGTTTACTGTGCTGACTGCGGAAAGAAGATGTATCTTTGCAGGTCGAAAAGTCTTAATGCAGAACAAGAGCATCTGAAATGTTCTACTTATGCAGGCGACAAGAACGCTTGCACAGCACATTTTACCAGAACGGCGGTACTGAGTGAAATTGTTATCAGGGAGCTGAACGCTGTTCTCACTAAGGTTAAGGACAATGAAGAAGCATTTGTGAAATCTGCCTTTGAAAAATCGCAGACCGACCGCTCCTCAGAACTGAAAAAGGCGGCAAAAACACTTAGTGCATCCGAAAAGAGAATTACCGAGCTTGACAGGCTGTTTACAAGGCTTTACGAGGATAACGTCAGCGGAAAGATTTCCGATGAACGCTTCAGAACGATGTCTGCCGCCTATGAGGAAGAGCAGAAGAAGCTAAAAGAGCTTGTATTGGAGCTTACAGCATTTATGGAAAAATCTCAGCAAAAAGCTACCGAAACGGCACAGTTCATACAGGTTGTTCGGAAATACGAGAAAATCACGAAGCTTACGCCTGAGATAATTCACGAGCTGATTGAGAAAATCGTCGTTCACACACCTAACAAATCAAGCGGCAGAAGAAAGCAGAAAATCGAAATCCACTTTAGATTTCATGTTGCAACGTCCATTACTGTCGCTGACAGTATGGACTACGACAAAAAGAGAAAGGCTGCGTAGTTTTTTCCTACGCAACCTTTTACTACATATTTGAATACTTCTTTATTACTGCACGGCATATAGTCTGCGGTTTTTATCGCTAATTAAATTCCAAGGAGCTTTTTCTGGATATAAAGAGCATCAATCAGAGTTACTCCGTCACGATTGCCTGTTACATTGGCGTAATCCGGAACGAGCAGCGGAAACTTAGACGGGTTTGATAGATACTGCATTATTGCTACAGCATCTGCAAGATTAACGTTTGAATCCATGTTGACATCACCGGGCAGGAATCCGTTGAATGTCGGTATTTCCACAACTTCAGTCGCTATCGGACCTACATAGTCTGTAGCCTGAATCATGAATACGTATTCAATTTCACCTGCTTTGAGAATCTGCTCAACACTCAGCTCAGCTTCAATTCTTCTTGTACATATTATACAATACTTACAGCATCGTGTCAATAGAAAATCACAACAGAATACAGGGGGGATTTGTGTAAAATGACAAATAAAAAATAGTCGTAAGAATCATTTTCGTTCTT
>JAZUOE010000080.1:0-10747 GCA_045604505.1 Ruminiclostridium sp.
TACAACTACTACCATTGAAACAGAATCTGTACCTAATGAAACTGATGATGAAGTACAGCGTCTCATAGGTCTTATTGGCAATAACACATCTACAACAACTACAAAGCCTACAACGACTACAACAAACAAATCCACTGAAACCACAAAGCCTGTTGATACAGATATCGCAGACGGCAAACTTGGAAGTTTTACCGGTGAGCCTGAAATTGATTGGAACGGCAATAAACTCGAGCTTGAAATCAACAGTGTTTCCGGCGCAACGGAATATTATCTCAGCATAGACAGCAAGGGATTTACTGATAACGGCAACCTGTACAACGAAAAAATGCTGCCTAAAACAGGAAGTTCGACTGTAAAACTGAACACAAAATATGACTTTTCTCTACCCCGATATGTTTATATAAGTATCACTGCAACCAACGGAAAGGAAAGCACCATAAAGGAAATCAAATATGACACATTCAGAGGTTCGGCCTACGGCAACGCAGGTTGCATTGACGGTAGAACTGTTATCGTAACTGTTTTTGCAAACGACCCCACAACAAAATGGACTGATTCCGCCGCCGATAAGAAGACAATGGAGGAGACATGGGTAAGTATGCGCTGCGCAACTGAGTGGCTAACCAAATCTGCGGCTAAATACGGTGCAAATGCCGAATTTATCTGGGACTGGAAAAAGGACAGTGATCTTAAATGCGTGTCATCTTTTGACAGGGAGCTTGATGTAGACGTTCTCGACAGAAGCTATAAATTTAATGAGGGCGAAGAAAAGAAAAAGGGATTGGAATACCTGATGATAGATACTGCAATTAAAGATAATATCAGAGATATCGAATATAATCGTTTTCTTAATCAACAATCTGATCTGCTTGAAAAGTACGATGCCGATAACATCATTTATTTCCATATAGTAAATACCACTCCTGAAAACGGAACAAACTCTTTTTCTGTGGACGCAGAGAATTACAACCTGATAGAATATGTGGTTGTTTACGCGAAGGAACACAAGGTTACTGCAAGAGCAGACACCTATGCACACGAAATACTGCATCTGTTCGGAACTCCTGACCTTTATTGTGAAAATGATACTATACCTCAGGCGTATGTTGATTATCTTGACACTAACGGTTGTAACAGCATTATGTATTACGGTCAGTCCAAAGATGATATAACAAGGGAATTTACCAATCTTGATGCGTACTATACAGGTCTTATCGACTATCACGAGGACGTAAAGAAGTGGGGACTCGGCGAGAGCGACTTTTTCAAGAGCTGATTATTGGTTTGCAGAAAAGCTGCATGTCGTCTATCAGAAACTACTTCCGGACTTTCCTTAATCTATGATAAAGGAAAGTCTTGGTTTTTCTTGAAAAGAGAATTATTATATAATTAATCAAGAGAGGTGTTTAAAATGTCATCAAGACAAGAATATATAAGCATCATTGATGAAGTTCGCAAATACATAGCTGAAAATTATGTAAGTCAGCCTGTAAAGTTATCAGCACCTAGCCCGAAACCGTTAATGGGCGGTTTTATCCAAAAAAGTTTTGAAGCGCCAAGCTTAGCAAATTTAGAATGTAGTATGCCCTATATTCCTGAGCCTGATGAAACTTTTTCGGAGACTCTGCTGCGTCTGATTGACGAAAAAGGATTTACCGACAGTCAGGTGTACAATAAAGCACAGGTTGACCGCAGATTATTTTCAAAAATACGAAACACTCCTGATTATAAACCCAAAAAGCAAACTGCTATCGCCCTTGCACTTGCTCTGAATTTAGACCTTGATGAAACACAGGAATTGCTTGAAAGAGCAGGTTATACCCTATCAAACAATATAAAATTCGATTTAATTATCAAGTTTTTTATCGAAAAGAAAATATATGATATAAACGAAATCAACATTGTTCTTTATGAATTTGACCAAAGCCTTATAGGAAATTCTATAAAGTAAAATGTCGCTCCGAGAGCGACAAAACTTCCTCTGCTATGACGTAAAATGTAATTACAATAAAACATACGGAGGGTTTTTACTATGAGAAAAAATTTTACTGAAATCGTGTTCATTCTTGACGAAAGCGGCTCTATGTCCAATCTTAAATCCGATACAATCGGCGGTTTTAACAGTCTTATCGAAAAGCAAAGGGGAGAAGAGGGCGAGGCTGTTGTTTCAACAGTGCTTTTCAGTACTCAAAGCCGTGTTCTTCACGACAGAATACCCCTTGAGGAAATCAAAAAAATGGCTGATAAGGATTACTGCCCGAGCGGCGGCACTGCCTTGCTTGACGCAGTTGGCGCAGCGGTTAAACATATCAGTAACATTCATAAGTACGCACGTGATGAAGATGTGCCTGAACACACACTGTTTGTTATTACAACAGACGGAATGGAAAACTCCAGCAAATACTACACCGCAAAAGCAGTTAAAAAACTCATCAGCAGACAGCAGGAAAAATACGGTTGGGAATTTGTATTTTTAGGCGCAAATATTGACGCAGCTGAAACAGCCGAAAGTCTTGGTATCTGCCGTGAAACTGCTGTAGATTATCATTCAGACTCCGAAGGAAGTACAATGCTATACCAAACAATGTCAAATGCAATCTGCGGAATCAGAAAGGGTAAGAAATTATCAAGCTCAGAAGCGTGGAGAGCAGCTATTGATGAGGATTTTAATAGCCGAAAATGATGTATGCTACCAAAAATGACATAGCAATATTGAAAGTTGTGTAAAACAAAAAGCTGAATCACTTATTTGTGACTCAGCTTTTGTTTATTCAACCCCAAAAACAAGTTACATTTTTTGATTTAAATACTTTAAAAGTTCCTCATAAACCACCTTTGCCGCCAGGACTTTGACATTTTTTGCGGTATTGACTGCTGCTTTAGGATATGTATTAACAACTGTGTACATATTGTACCTCCAAAAATATAATCGACGTCGTGTGTTCGATTATACGAAAATAAGAAGGCAAATATGAGCATGTACAAGTAAAAAATAACTTTTTTATTTGACAAAATTTGTTGTGAGTTCTAAAACAGTGATAATTTTGTTCACCATTGTCTTGTATCGCCAATGACAACGATGAAAATGTATCTTGATTTTTAAAATTAGATATGATATAATACTACTAACAGGGGGTGCTTTATATGGACAATATTAATGAAGAACAAGTAGCATCTATCATATTTATTGGCGATGGAAAAACCAAATACAAGCTTAGTGATTTCAATGCAAAGAATGCAGTCGAGATAAAACTCTCAAATGATGACCGCAAGTCTCTTCTTGCTATCTTCAACCCCAAAAATCGCAGAAATCTTGGTTTTACGCTGTTAGGTATAGCTTTATTTACATTTTTTGCAGCTATCATCTTTTGCGTTGCTACCGATATAAAAAGCGTATTGGGAGCGTTAGTGTGTCAGCTGCCGAGCATCATTCTGTTGGCGGCAGGAATATATATACTATCCACAACACCGAATATTAAGAAAAGTACTATCAAAGCATACGAATTTACTATCACTGACATGATGTATCGGTTTAAGATAGACGGTTATGTGAGCGGACTTTCTCGCTATTATACGAAAATCATAATGATAAAGCCGAATGAAGTGCTGTTATACAAACCGAAATTTGCGGCAGAAACACGCGAACATCGTGTTCTGTATCTGCGGCTCGATGAAAACTGGGTAATGCTGAAAAACGAGGAAAGCTACAATGTTATCCGCTTTGGCATTAAGACAGGCGATAAGGTACGTTGCGCTGTTCTGAAGTGCGGAAAATATTGCTATATTTCACTGTATTAAAAAAGACAGATAGACTGACATCAGGTAAAACTGTTGCTATGAAAGGTAGCAATAGAAATAATGGAATATAAGTTAAAAATACATAGCATAAAATCCTACAGGAAATAGAATTAGTTTATCTGTATTTTTACTTTTTAAATTATTTCTTGTTCAAAAAATCACCCCATATTCCTAATGGAATATGGGGTTTGTTTACAGGCTGAAAGGAGGGCGAAAACCCTCCTTTCATTTATTTATTCTTTTTCTTTCTAGCAATCATAACCGCCATTGCGGAAATAATAGCACCGCCAAAGCAGATTGCAACACCTGTTTCGGGGTTAGAATCTTCCTCGTCCGAAACAATATCATTGTTGTCCGCATTGTCGTTTTCGTTTTCCTCAAAACGCTTACCGTGATTTTCTTCGTCAATTACAATAATGTATTCAGACGCATGTGTAAAGGTAAGCTCAGCCCTGCCCTTGCTGTTAATCTTGTCAGAACAAATAAATTCCGTTGTACCGTCATTATACCAGTAAAGGTTAGCGTAAAGGTTTTTGTTTCCGCCACCTAAATTAGCTGTGAGTATTGCTGTAAAGCCAAATTCTCCATTATGAGCGAGGGTAATTGTTTCGTATGTATATTCATCTGTCAATTTGTTGATTACCTTAATGGGAATATCGGAGCTTGTTCTTACTTTTAAGTCAATATCCATAGGCTCGGTTACGCTTTCGCCATTTATTGTCCAGGTAAAGCCGTTGTCAAGCTCGATTACGAGGTCAATATCCATACCTTCTATTGCCTCAAAGATATATCCGGGAACTTCAGTTGCGTCGTTCATATCAACAACAATCTCATAACCATCAGGTGCGCTGAGGATTTCTTCTTCGATTGCCTCCCAGCCTGTCTTGTCGTCTTCACCCTTTATCTGAGGTTCTTCTTCGTGTCTGCAATCATCGCCGCCCACAACATCGTCCTTGTAAATATCATCTTCATCTTCGGGTGCTGTTGTTGTAGTTGTTGTTACAGGGGTTGTCACAGGAGGACCTGTTACTACCCATGACGGAATTGTACTTGGCGGGACAGTTACAGCAGGAGTTGTTTCGACAGGTTTGCTCTCTTCGGGTTTGCTTTCTTCAGGTGTGGGACTGCTGTTTTCGCCTGTCGCAGGGATTGTTTCTGTCTTGATGACATATCCGCAGATTGTGCAGGAGTATGTCCTTACACCGTCTGTTGTTTCTGTGGCAGGTGTTGTCACCTTACCATTGTCAGAAACATGTGTTTCCTTATCAACATTTGCACTGCAGTAATTACAGATATGCCAATGACTTGTGCCGTCTGTTGTCCAGGTTGTAGTCTTGTCAGTGTGCTTACAATCTATTACAACTACCTTAGTGGTTGCTACTGTAGCATTGTAATTTTCATTTGCGGAGGTCTTGGCTGTGATGATAATTTCTGTGCCTTTCACTGTACCTTCGGGAATTGTGAATGAACCCTCAAACTCTGTTTCTGTGCCGTTTTCACCAACCTTGTAGGTAAATATTACAGCAGGAATATCTGTAAGCGTCTCATTTGTGGGGTGCTTTGCTGTTGCTGTAACAGTTATTGTCTTTCCCGCAATGTCAGAAGACTTATCGGTTGTAATCTTAATAACAGGGTCAGCTTTTTCGATAGTGAACGAATAGATTTTATCGGCTGTTGTACCGTCGCTCCATACAAAATTTTCATTCAGAGAGACCTTTACGGTATATGTATCTGCGGCTGTTTGCTTGTTGTCATAAATTGTGTAATAATCACTTTCAGCCAGAGTATATGTTTTTTCTGTACCGTCGTAAATGAATACTGTATCATCTGCCTCAGGTGCGTCAACAACCTTAAGCCACTTTGAATTTGCTGTATCGTAAATGTACTTTGTTGTTTCGTTGCCGATAGTTACTTCGTTAGGTATCTGCGCTGTCTTTGCGGGGAGATATACATATAGTTTTCCTCCGTCAAAGTGATTTTTAGGGTAAGCATTGCCATTTATTGTTACATTGCTTGTGCCATCTACATCAAGTTCGAGAAGATATACGAGGGTTGTCTTGTCTGCAAGTGTGGGAGTTACAGCATCCTTACCAGCACCACCGCCGATAGCATTGGCATCTGTATCTGCCTCAGCCTCTACAGAGCCGCCGCTTATAATAATATTCATACCGCTGCCTTCGAAACCACCGCCGATACCTGCAGCATCATCACCGCCTTTTGCAGTAACTGTACCGCCGCTTATGGTAATATCAAAACCTGCGTTATAGTAATTGCCACCGATACCTGCACCATTCTCGCCGCCTTCTGCATAAACAGTACCGCCACTTATTGTGATACCGGAACTTGCAACAGTAGCACCCCGACCGTTACCGATACCTGCAGCACCGGCACCACCTGTTGCAATAATCATGCCGCCGCTTATGGTGATATTAGAACCTACTCCGAAAGTTGCTTCAACAGACCCGCCGATACCTGCACCATTATTACCGCCTTCTGCAATAAGAGTGCCTGTACCTGCTGTTCCACTCTTAATGGTAAGCTTTCCCTGTTCTGCGGAGATATATTGGCCATTCTTCTGTAAGGCTGCACAACCCTCACCGCTTTTAAGCGTATTTGTCGTGCCGTCTGCAAGGGTAATTGTCACATTTCCTGTACTGTTGTTGGCTATCTTGAATGCCGCTGTACTACTCTGCGAAGAAACATCAATATTTACCCCTGCGAGGGTGATGTTTGCGGAAACGCCTGTTGCAACCTCAATTCTGTCGGTTGTAGGTGTTGAGGGGTTTGTGTTCGCGATAGTAAGGTCTGCGACATCTTTTATAATGATTAGAACATTATCTTCATAAATATAGTCTGAACCATATACTCCGCCTGTTACCTTAAAAGCCCCAATAGTGTCGTCAACTATAAGAAGAATAGTATTATCCTTCTGAATACTGTAATCCTGAAGAGTATTGCCGTCTTCCAATATTTTACCTGCGAATATAAGGCTTTGCATATCTGGGGAAATTCCTTCTTTATCCTGTATCTTCGTCTTGACATCTTCAATACGGTCTGTTGGTTCAACTTCTAGTGTAATATGCTTATCTTCTACGACGTTTTTAACAAAAATCTGCATAGCTGAAGCCGTAATTCCCAACGCAAAAAGCGCTGTTATGCTTATCGTCATTACGACAAGCAATTTTAAAAGCTTTGTTTTCATAAAGTCCTCCTTCTGAAATATTAATAAATATATCCAATTAATTATACCATTTTTGGAAGCAGAATACAACATATAATCTAAAATTTTATATGAAAGCTTTTTTGAAAAACTTTAAAAAGTTCCTCAAAATCCAAAATAAGGTCGGCTATATATAGACGTAATCGGTTATCGTTGAAAG
This sequence comes from Ruminiclostridium sp., assembly GCA_045604505.1. GTDB lineage: Bacteria > Bacillota > Clostridia > Oscillospirales > Ruminococcaceae > Ruminiclostridium_E. The sequence goes on from JAZUOE010000080.1 coordinate 7,179, forward strand.
CCCAAAACTGTTTTGAAAAAACTTTAAAAAAGTTCCTCAAAATCCAAAACAATATTGGCTATATATAAACGTAAGCGGTTATCGCTGAAAACCCGAAACGGTTTTGAAAAAAACTTTAAAAGTTTCTCAAAATCCGAAACAAGGTTGGCTATATATAAACGTAAGTGTTAAAACACTTGCACAGTACATTGAAAATTTCATAGACAATTGAATAGTTTTAAGGCAAGTTTTCTCAAAATTTTCCCGCATGGTTGTACGGTGCGTAAGTTCGACAACAGTGACTGACGGCGGCTGAAGACGGTCAGGGCATCGCCAACGATAGGAGTTAAATCCGAATATATTTAATTAAAGGAGGTCGATATTATGACTATTCAAGAGTTCAAAAACAAGGCATCTGCTGGGTCGGTTACGTCACCGAAGGTCATAGCAATGTTGATGCAAAGCATCTACGAAATGAAGGCAAAGGATATTTTTTATCGCGATGATTTGAAAGAAACCTGGAAAGATATACTCAGCCAAAGGTACAATACAGGCGAAATCCCTATATCAGAAATTATATCTGATGCAGCTGTGCAAAAAAACAACGGCAAAGCTGCAATTGAAGAAATTGAGGATATAGTTGCCTGTATGGCAATATCAGCACATTTCTTTGTTCCCAAAAAGTACAAAGGCACATGTAAGTAGGAGGTGATAATTATGATTCATCAGAATAAAGAAACTCAAGACCCAAAGAAGATATTGCAGTTCTTTTTTGACATGAAACTGCGTGATTATTACGCATTTCTTGCACAGTACATAAGCAGCGATTACGACAGGGCTCATTATATGAACCTGGTACGCTACAGCGATGCTGACGAGAACTACATTTTCAGGTGGGAAAATAAGGTTATGGAAAATCCTGATATAACAGTCGGGGAGTTGTTAAGTATTGCAGAAAAAATGCTTGACAAAGACAAATGCAATAACCTGAGCAAATACAGCCAAATGTGTACAATAGCAAATCGCATCATAGACAAAGTGCTTATCAGCCCATTTTTGGATTGCTTTGAAAGTCCGAATGGCAGAAAGGCAATGAGTGAGTTGCTTGGAAAGGAGGTCTCTTATGCTTAAAACTGAAACCTTTAAAGGAGGTGGTCAACATGGTTGATTTCACACTAAAAGTAAAGGGGTTGGTGCCACTACAATCCTAACTCCGCACGTTTCAAAACAAAGTAAAATCCATACACGTTTCAAAACAAAGTAAAGTCCATGCGCGTTTCAAAACAAAGTACCATCTTTTAACGTTTCGTAATAGAAACCATTCGTTTCGAAAATAAGCAACAAAATGCTAACATATATCGGCAGACACTAGACTGCCTAAACCAAATTACTAAAGGAGGACATACACATGAGTTTTACACCTAACGCAATCAGAGAAAGTTCAAGAGGCTATCAGGCCCTTAATGTTACAGACCTTCTCTTCCAGAATAGAGAAATCTTCCTCACTGAGGGAGTAGACACCGAATCCTGTTCAACTGTCATCAAGCAGTTGATACAGCTTGACCGCGAGGACAAGGGCAAGGAAATCAAGCTTTACATAAACAGTCCCGGCGGTGACGTATACAGCGGTCTTGCGGTTTATGACTGCATTCGCCTCATCTCTTCTCCTGTTACCACAATCTGTATTGGCGACAGCGCAAGTATGGGCGCAATCCTGTTCTTAGCAGGAGAAAAGCGTCAGATGCTGCCTAATTCCAGGATTATGATTCACGACCCCAGCTACGGTGGCGGTAATCTTGCGGGTAAAAAGCCTCATCAGATTAAGACTACTCTTGACAGCCTTGTGGAATGTCAGGAAAGACTCTGCAGCATTATTGCTGACAGAACAGGCAAAACGTTAGAGCAGGTTTACGAAATCACTAAGGAAGACAGCTACTTCAACGCTGACGAAGCAATTGAGTTCGGACTTGCAACAGAAATTCTTACAACACTTTAATGGAGGGTTTACAATATGACTAAGACAAACAGAACAGTAGATTTCAGAATTTTAGGCGAAGGCAGAACAGTTTCAAACGATACCTACGCCACAAACCTTAACAACAATGACCTTATTATCGGTTCTTCCGGCAGCGGCAAGACCGGTGGTTATGTTATCCCCAACATCATCAGCAACACTCAGACCAGTATGGTAATTGCTGATACAAAGTCCAGCCTCAGTGGAATGCTGACCCCTTATTTAAAGTCTAAGGGCTATACCGTTAAGGTAATTGACTTTGTAAATGTGGAGAAATCCTCTCCCTACAATCCTCTGAAATACATCCGTTTCGACAAAAGGAACGGAAAGTACAATCAGCAGGACATTGTTAAAATCGCAAACACCCTCATTCCTATTAACGACCCCAGAGATGCCTTTTGGGTTGACTCAGCACGTGGTGTACTGTGCTGCATGATAGGCTACGTTCTTGAGGCGTTTGAAGAGGAAGACAAGAACCTTTGGTCCGTAATGACGGTGTACAAGGAAATCTGCAGCGGCTACGACCCCGAAAAGAAAAACCAGTCTGTTCCTTTCCTTGAGGAGTGGGGCTTTGAACACCCTGAGAGCTATGCTTATTCCAAGTACAGAAACTTCAAAAGTGTTCTTGCTGCAGAAAGAACATGGGGTTCAATCTGTCAGTTTATAACTGCTGCGCTTGACGTATTCGAATTTGACGAGGCTAAGAACATGTTCGTCGGCAAAAACGCAATCAAGTTCGAAGAAATCGGCAAGAAGAAGACCGCAGTTTTTGTAAACATCAGCGATACAGACCGCAGTCTTGATGCACTTGCAAATGTGTTCTACGCACAGCTTTTCCAGGCACTTTGCAAAACTGCTGACAACAATCCTGACGGCAAACTTGAGGTACCTGTAAGGGTATTCCTTGACGACTTTGCCACAAACACAAGGATTGAGAACTTCGATAAGCTGATTTCGGTAATCCGCTCCCGTGAAATCTCTGTTAGTATTATTCTGCAGAGCATGACACAGCTCGAAACCATTTACACCCACGCACAGGCAATGACTATTATCAACAACTGTGACCATGTCATTTATCTTGGCGGTAGTGATTTGAACACGGCTGATTACATGGCAGCGAGAATGTGCAAGTCCCCTGAAAGTGTGTTGACTCTCCCCACTGACGAAGTCCTTCTGCTGACACGCGGCATGAAGGGTGAGCAGATACCAAGAGTTAAGCCTTATTCAGTTAATTTAAGTTGTTCTGAGGAGGTTGAGGCAGGTTAATAGTTACCCGCTGTCATCGTAAGATGGCAGCGGGTATGCAATGTGAATCCCGAAAGCGATTAAACGCTTTCGTGATTTTTTTTGCCATAAATTCTCATTTTACAATGCGAGTGAACTTTATTCAGTGTATCTAAATAAGCCAAGTTGATATCTTGAATTTTTATATCATCAGGTTTTGAAGTTTTAATCGCACTTATAATCTGATTCAATGAATAAAGAGCAGCTTTTGTGTTTATCTCTTCCTCATCATGTCCAAGAAAACTACTGCGGTACTGATAAATGTTTTTGCAGACGGTTGATAACTGAGCTG
>JAZUOE010000081.1:0-4029 GCA_045604505.1 Ruminiclostridium sp.
GAATACCTGTGCCACCTTTTTTATAGTGTTTATAAGCATGTGCGAGAATGTAAATGTAAAAATCCTCCCTTGAAAAATGATATTCACATTCTGAGTTGTCATTTTTCAACAATCGGCTTTTTATGTTTTTATAATATCTGAACATATTACCTTGAACGCTTTCATTAAACAGCGTCCTGTGCAATTCAAAATTAAAAACAGGTTTCTTCTTGTAGACATCATGAGTACCTTTTCCGATGTTTTCTCCTACATATCCCTGCGATTCCATATATTCCTGAACTTTCCGACTGTATTTTTCATCAAACAAAATATCGTTATCGGTCATCTGCCGCATTCCCACAGCAGGATAATATTCTTTCAATACAGCACCTTTTAACGGAATATGCCATATCTGTTCCCGTTCCATGAAATCAAAAAGCTTTGTTCGCTCACTATCGAATAATATATTTTTTCGTATAGATTTTGCAAGCTTCTGATTCCACTTATCAGATAAAACAAATCCTGCATTTTTTAATGCCGTTCCAACCAGAACCTCCAGAAAATGCAGTTTACAGAAATGGTAAAGTTTCTCCATATCAATATCTTCAATATATTTCTTTTCAGGCTTTATCTGATTAACCTCACAGGAGATGAGATAAATCATGCTATAATACAATTTTTCCATACATAACCCTTTATTTATCAGCGAAATCAAATTGTTTGCTGCATATTTGCAGTGCCTCTTTTCTGTGTGTTACAATAAAAACCGTCTTATCTGTCAGTTGTCTGAGATTATTCAGAAAAAGCTTCTCCGTTTCAGCATCAAGAGCGCTTGTAGCTTCATCAAGTATCAGAACAGGCGAGTCTGTATATAACGCTCTTGCAATTGATATTCTCTGCATCTGCCCTTCTGAAAGTCCAAATCCTCTTTCCCCAAGTTCCGTATCAAGACTATCCGTAAGCTCATAGATAAATTCCGCACAAGCAATAGTTATTGAATTTTTTAATCGTTCAATATCAACTTCCTTTGCCCCAAATGTAATCACATCACGGATTGTTCCTCTCATAAGGCAATTTCCCTGCGGAACATATGCAAAAATCTTTTTTACGGCATTTGTGGGTAAACGTCTGTTATCATTTAACACTATATCAACAGTTCCGCCAGACGGCTCAAAAACTCCCATAAGCAGTTTTAAAAGAGTAGACTTGCCACAGCCTGACAAACCTGTAATTGCAGCAAATTCCCCCTTGACAACAGATAAATTCATATTATGTAAAACTTTTTCTCCTTCAATGTAACTGAACGAAACATTTCTAAATTCAAAAGCCTTAATATCGCTGTTGTAAAGTTTTTTGATTTCCATATCAGAATTCAGAATATCAGCTTTGATATTTTCAAATTCCTCCACTTCCATTAATCGTTCCGCACTGGCAAGCATAGCATAAAATTTCGGAACAAATCCACCTATACCAAGAAGCGGAGTCTGAAGCTGTCCAACAAGCTGAATAACCGCTGTTAATGTTCCAAGGGTTGCGGTTTTGTTCAATATTCCAAATCCGCATACAAGTATTCCGATAAAAAACAATCCATTTATCGCCAAGAAAAAAAGCATACTGCACATATTAGAAACGAAACTTTTCTTTACTCTTGCATTTTTATGCTCTTTGAATACACTATCTGCGTCAGAAAGCGTATGTTCTTCCTTTCTGAATGTATGTAAAATCAGCATACTACTGATATGCTCTTGCAAAAATACTCTGACTTCTCCATCTTTTTCCTGAACATTTTTATGCTGTTTCTTTAAATATTTTCGCAGCACAAAAGTAATCGGTAGAATAATCAGACCACAGGAAAGGAATATGTAAAAAAGTTTCTTTTCGAGTGTAAATATTACAACCAGAACTGCAATTATACGAACAAACATACCTGCAAAACCGGGAATAATCTCCGTAATACCATTGGCACATACAACTGTATCAGAAGTCATACGATTCATCCAATCCCCAGAATGTACCGAACTTACCTTTTCATAATTTTTATTAAGAAGCTTTTTAAAAAGGCGTTCCTTGAAACTGTTTTCTAATCCGCTTTTTACCGCTTCATCTATCTGACGAATCAATATATTAAGTGTAATTATTGAGAAAAGCAAAATTCCGAAAATTACAATTCCACTCAAAAAACCCGATTCATCTTGTATCGCTGCACTATCCACCGCTTTTTTCATTGCAAGAGCATAGCAAACAGTACCGATATTTGCAATAACACGAAGAAAAATCAACAAAAACACGTCAGCCTTTTTTTTAGAAGCTGTTTCTATAAGCCAGGAAATAGTTTTTCTATCTGTCATTTTTTCTTTTCCTTATAAATATATTCAACCTCATTAAGACTTTTCTGAAAGGATATAAATAATACCACACCCTTGAGTAAATTTTATAACCGAAATGAGTTACAGTATATTCCTTTCCATTTCTCACAAAAGATTTCAAAACCCCGATAATTTCATCATCTTTTATATTATATTCTTTGTTAATACAATTATCGCCCAGTATGACATAATCATTTTCGCAAACCTTCACAACCCTGTGAAGAACATAGCTTCTTGGCGGTCTTTTGTATAATACAACATCGTATTTTCTGCATCTGCCAATTTTTTTCTCAACAGTAAACAAATCCCGTCCCTGCTTTAGCATTGGCATCATACTTTCACCTATATTTGTATAAGTGAAAGAACCCATTCTGTTCAATTCATCTTCATAGGTCGTTTTAATCATCTATTGCACCTATCTGATAAAGTCGTTTTATAACACTATCAACATCCTTTTCTATCTGTTCTTTTGATGCGTCAAATTTCACAAGCATTTTAAGAACGATTTCCTCTTTTGTTATCTCCTCTTTCAAACACTCCAATATAAAACCGGCAGTCATATTACTTCTTATTATTCCATTAAAATCAGTATTTCCTGCTGTAACGGTTATATGTTCGCCTGCACTTTCGTGTGTTATAAATCCGTTTTTTAATTTCATTTCAATCCTCCATTCATTCCTTCAAACGCCACCTCGACCGCTTCATATGAAATATTACAGCCAAGCCTGTAAAATTTCATATTATCAATAAGCATATCTATTAGCGTCATAGTTTTCATCATAGCCTCACTATCAGCAGGGCGATAGGTCTGCTGTAAAATCATGTGATACGCTTCTTTTGCCGATATTTCCTCGATATGATTTTTTTCACTTCTTGTAAGTATACATATTGCTTTCAAAGGAACTGACATATTTGTGCTTAATCTGTGTTTGCCATTCCACGGCGTTCCGTATGCAATTGCACCGCAATCAGTAATTCTTAAAAGGGGCTTATCATCATTAATCATAACAACCCTTTCACCAAACATCTCACACCATAAACGAGTATGTGTTGATTTTCCTGTACCGCTTCCTGCTGTAAAAAGATATCCGTCATTATCAAGAGCTATAACAGAACCATGAAACAATAATACATTCAAAAACGGCATTCGTTCAGCAATCTTACGATATACAGACAATGTTTCAAGATACTCATCAGTAAAATTCACCGTTTCAGTTTTCTCGGAATCAGAATTCTTCTTTGCACGCTGACGCTCAAATGCAATATCTGACGCTTCTGTTTTGATAGTGAAATCTGCTTTCTCATCAGTAATATATTCCTTACAAAAGTCTTTGACATATTGATACATTGAATCTATACATATAACTGTATCTGCCAGCTTTATATTGAATTTCCCTGCCATAAACTATTTTCCCTTTATTTTTATTGAAATCTATTGCTCCACCAATTAAACCTTGCCCAAAAGGCGAAGGCAGAAAGGAAATTTATCAAGGAAGAAAAACGCAGGAATGCTGCCGCATTTCAAGCTTTTCTGACGTAGAGAAATTTTCTTTATGTCGAGTATTTGCCGGTAAGTTTTAGTTGGGGGAGCAATATTATATTTACTTACGCTAATGGTCTTTTCTGTGCATTCCAACGGTCGTATCCTTGGGCATATCCACTTTTTATATTTTCAAGAGGGATT